>DAOVLC010000053.1 GCA_030631455.1 Candidatus Zixiibacteriota bacterium | reverse complement strand
TGTTCGTTTATCCGTCCGAGATATTTCTTCATCGTATTGAGATTCGAATTGATATACCCGATCGGGTTATTGATCTCGTGGGCGACTCCCGCTGCAAGTGTTCCGATTGCGGCCAATCTGTCAGATTGCATCAATTGCTCGCGGCTTTTTTGCTGTTCAGTGATATCGCGGACCATTGCCACTGCGTGCCACTCGCCCCTCAACCGCACCGAGGAAAGCGATAATCCGACTGGAAACTCAGTCCCGTCTCGTCTCAGAGCTTTCAGCTCGACCGTCTTGCCGACAACATTGCCTGTACCTGATTCCGAGAACCCGGCCAACCCCTTCTTTGCAGCCTCGCGATACCTTTCAGGAACAAGCAACTGGTGCAGATCCTTCCCCTCTACTTCAGCGAGCGTGTGGCCGAATAACCTGGTTGCAGCGGGATTCCAAAAAGAAATCCTGCCTCTGCTATCAGCCACAATGACAGCGTCCTGAGCCAAATCGGAAATGGCACGGAATTTCTCTTCACTCTCACGCAGTTCATCTTCCATTTGCTTCCGAAGCGTGATGTCTCTGGCTGTCAAACTGACCCCCACAATCTCTCCGTCGGAGATTACAGGTCCTATTCTAATCGAATACCAAAGTGGGTAGTCGTTGGGTCCTGCAATAATCTCACAGGTGATAAAATCCTTTGTCTCTATAGCTTGCTCGATTGAACGCTTCATCGATTCTCTGTATTCCACAGGAACGTAGTATTCAAACACGTTTCTGCCGATAGCCTCTTCTATAGTATGACCGGGAGCAGCGTGGTTGATGAATTCGATCTTACTTTCACGATCAATTCTCATGATCGTATCAGGAACGTCCTCGACGATAGAACGCCATTCCTGTTCTTTTCTCTTCAGTCCATCCTCCCTTTGTCTGCGCTCGGTGATATCGACAAAGGTGACGAGGAGTCTTTCCTGATCTTCGGTCTTATCATGGAATGGTTGGTATCTCACCAGCATCCACTTTTCTTCGCCGCTCATCGAGAGGATTCTGCATTCTACCTGGCCCTGCTCATCGTGCTCGCATGCATCCTCGACCAGCCGTATGAGTTCATCTCGGTCGTCCGTGTGGATGCAGCTGAAGAACTGTTCACCGAATAGCTCCGCGCCGTAGCCCGTCACACTTTCAGCCGCTCGATTGACATATATCACATTGAGATTCGTATCAAGAACGACCACGATATCCTGTACGTTGTCGAGGATGTGCTGGAAGTCTGTCTGCGTTATTGCGACCGACCCGAGTTCGGATTGCACGGTACCTTTTTCAGTTTCCACAGCCCCGTCTAACACCATCATTCCCCCCTTCTTTGCGAGCGCTGTCGTCCGCTTGAGTTCCCCCATGGACGGATTACAGCACGCCTTCGCCCCCTTACTGATCAACATCTGCCTTTGCGGATGTACTGTCCTTATCGGCTTCTTGTTCTCATACCTGAGTGAATGTAACAGCGTGAGACATGCATCGTTTCTGAACGAAACGATAGAAACAGGAAGGATGCTGTGACCAGGACTACACCCGGTCGACTCTTATTCCGGGTAGTATTGTACACCAGCGGGAAGAACTACGGAGGACTGCCGAACCGCCAGATGCTAACCGATGAGTTCCTGAACCTTCTTCAAAAACTCCTCCCTGTCAACTGGCTTTTCGAAGTAGGCTGATGGAGGCGGTACCTGCTTCCTGCGTGATATGAATCGTTTGAATTCAGAAGAAACACCGGTCAATATGACGACCGGTATGCCGGACGTCTTGTCCGAATCATTCAGCTTGCGATACATCTTGATCCCGGATTCCTTGTCCATCGTTATATCAAGAGTAATCAGGTCCGGTAGCTCCGCTTCCGCCTTCTCGAAGCCGTCGAAACCATCGTAGGCAAAAATTGTGGCATATCCGTTATCCTGAAAGAATGCAGTCAGCCACTCTACCATATCCGGTTCGTCGTCAACTATCAGTATTTTTTTCTGACCCGCCATGTTCTTGACCTCCTGCGGTTTTTCCCGGCTCGCCTTCAGATTCTACAATCTCGGGACGCTTCCGCGGCAATTCCACAAAAAAGCTGCTTCCCTTACCTTCTTCTGACTCCACTTCGATACTTCCACCGTGCGACAGGGCAATCTTGTTTGCAATGAACAACCCCAAACCGGTGCCCCCCGCCCCTTTCGAGGAGAAAAAGAGACTGAAGACTTTCTCTCGTGTCTCCCTGTCCATACCGATCCCATTATCGGTTACGGCTAACTGGATGTTGTCGGGACTCCCGGACAGTTGCACCTTGAGATCGTGGTTGGGCTTCTGGGTATCGATCCGACAGGCATCCAGCGAATTCTCGATGAGATTAATCACAAGTGATCGGATCATCTGAGGGTCACACTCGAACTCACCTGCGTCGTCAATCTCAGGCTTGAAATCGATTCCGAGCGTCTTCGCTCGCTCCTCCATAGTTGAGCAGATGTTTTTCAACAGGTCGCCAGCCGATATCTTCTCCCAGATCGGTTCCCGGTCTTTCGCGTAGTACAGAATATCCATCACCATCGACCGAATACGGCGGACATTTCGCAGCGCGATATCCCAACCCTTGTCGATACGATCACGGTCATCTTTCTTCATGCCGGAGTTTATCAAATAGATGCCGCCGTCAAGACCGTTTAGCAGCCCCTTGATACCATGTGAGATTGTACTGATTAGCAGCCCAACCGATGCCAATTTGTCCTGAAGTTGGCGAATCTGTGTAATGTCATGGCTCATCTCAATCACGCTTTCGATATCGCCATCGCCGTTACGCAGAGGAGCTGTCCGTACCAGAACGTTTATGGAATCTCCCGTCTGCGAAGTGACAACCTCCTCATGGTCTCTCGGATCACCATCGGTGAAAGTCTGCCGCACCGTACATGGCAAACACTCACTCTCGCGATGCTTATACACATCAAAGCACTTGCGACCGTATCCAACGCCGAAAGTTTCACGATGCAGCCGGTTGGCGTCCACAATATTGAGATCGCTATCCTGAATCGAGATGAAGCAGGGAACCTCCTCGAAAAGCTGCCTGTATCGAGCCTGGCTCTCCTTTAATTGCCTCTGCATCTGCTTCAACTCGGTGATGTCTGTCGACATTTCGACAACCTCACATACCTCACCGTCATCATTGAGTATCGGCGTAGTATAGACAAGCACCGAAACTTCCCTGCCGTCGAGCGTCCTGACAACTTCTTCACTGCGATGCTTCTGACCATCGCGGAAAGTGCGTTCGACAGGACAATCCTCACATTTCTCAGGACGCTGTTTGTACACCTGATAGCAGTACCTGCCCTCGTAATCACCGAAGTTTCTGCGAAATGACCCGTTCGCCTCCACTATCCGGAAATTGCGATCCTGAACAGAGATATAGCCGGGAATTGCATCGAATACCTTATCCGAGTGTCGCCGCCGAGGGTGATCCATGGTCTTTTCCTCAGGCAGAGTTCAACTGCCCTGCTACTCCTTACTGATGAGTTTCAGCGTTTTCCTAATATTGAGCATTATCGCCTCTTCGTCAACAGGCTTGTTCAAATAACCCTCGGGTGGAGGAACAGGACGGTTATAGATAAGCTGGCGCATCTCCGGCTTGCCGGTAATTATGCACACCGCAATTGACGCGGTTTCCGGCGTGTTCCTTAGCTCTTCGAAGACCTCTATTCCCGATTTGCCGGGCATCGAGATATCGAGAGTTATGAGATCCGGTTTCTCCGCTTTTGCCAACTTCAATGCTTCGTCACCATTTGACGCCTGGAGCACTGTCGCACCATTATCCTCCAGGACGGTGCTGACAAACAAGAGGAAATCAGGCTCGTCATCTACAACAAGAATCTTCGAACCTGCAAGCTCTGCTGGCTCCGCAACCGGCGGTGCAACTTCAACCGGAACCTCTGGCCGTGGTTCGATAACCAGGGCATTGGCGACGAGGTTAACAAGCTGCGTCACCTGCATGCCAAGCTTGTAGTGTTTAATCAGATCGCTGAGACCATCAACACAGTTGTGGCATGAAGTGACAACAGTCTCGGCACCCGTTGCCTTCAATTGATCGGCTTTGATTTTGGCTGATTTGAGGCGCTGAGGAGTGTACTCTGACATAGACATCGCGCCGCCACCGCCGGTACAGCAGTAGTTCTCGGCGCGGTTTGGATACTGCTCTCGGAAATCTTCACAGACCAGGTTGAGAAGCTCTCGCGGTTCCTCGAATAGCCCGCAACTTCGGGCGTTGTTGCATGAATCGTGGAATGTGACCGGTTGGGCATTCCTAGACTTATCTACCTTGATTCGTCCCTCTTTGATGTAGCGTGTCATTGTTATGACGGAGCTTTCCATCTCGAAATCAGTGATATCCATTCCGGCCCAGTTCGGTCCCTCACATCGAGTCGAACGATAGCCGTGTCCGCACTCCGATATAACAAGCTTCTTGCCACGCAGCTCGCTGACCTTCTCATACAAACGGCGGGCAACCGCACCACCAAGTTCATCGTCACCTGAGAAAAGACCGAAGTTGGTCATATCCCAATCTTCACTCGGCATAGTCCAACTCTCGCCGGTCGCATAGAATATCTTGGCAGCATCGGATATTGTCCGAGGATCGTACTTGACTTCTCGCGGATTGATCGAATATACCACTTCACAGTCAGGCCTGTCGATCGGAATGGTCGCTCTCGGATCGTTCATTTCCATTTCGAGTTCTTCGGCAAGCCATTCCAGGGTTTCGACATGGTCTTCTTTCAGAACGCCCATCTGATTCCCGATTTCCCACTGATCCTTGCTCACGACAGCGACACCCTCGGGCATGACTCCTACCGATACGAGAAGACCTCGCGCCATGCGGTTGAAAGTGGCGAAATCAACGCCCATCGGGCAATTTATCGAGCACCTGCGGCAGTTCGTGCATTTGCCGAAGGCAATGTCCTTCAGGTCATCGAGGTCCTGATCCGTATAAATGCTCTTTGCATGCACCCACCACGGGAACACCCTGCCAGTCCAGTCAAAATGGCGCTTGAAAATCCGTCTGATCCTGTCAGCCTTGTAAGCGGGAGCGTACGTTGGATCGCCGGGATTGGCAAGTACGTAGTGACACGCACTCGTACAATTGCCACAGTGAACGCAGGCTACCAGTGAACCGACGATCTGGCGGTTGAGTTTTTTCTCGAAACGCTCCAGTACCTTCTGTGCTTTATGGGATCGTTTATTGCTGCTTTTCATCTGTCTCTCCATTCGTTTCGTAACTGCGAGAACCTACCGGCGAGGTTCGGGAACACGTTTCATAGGATAGGTTCCGCGATGCCCCATGGTTTTTCCGAAGTAGTAGCGAGTGAACGGGTAGTAAAGGTAATGCGATATCTTGCTGAATGGTACGTATATCAGGAAGAATGCGGTCAACATGAAATAAGTCAGCAGAATTCCTTCGCCGCCGGCGGTGCTGTTAGGCACGGCTAATGTTGCGAAGAAAAACCAGACCGTCAGCAATATCAGCGCGAAATAATCGTCAGGACTGCTGATAGCCCGCATATACAAATCGCTGACTCTCCTTATTATGCGAATAACTCCCATAACACAGGCTGCACCGATTATCACCTGGAGTATCCTGACCAGCAGAGCGCTTTCCAGAAGACCCGGCGCGTACGGAATTATGAACGATAAGCCGATAGCCACCGTCACACCGAGATGGAAAATCACGAATTGACCGTATATGAACATCTTAGTACGCGTGCTCTCCATAGCCCACGGCATCGCGATGTTCCCCCACGAGTAGAGAACGCCGTTTCGCATTGTCGTACCGCGCAGCCCTGTTGCCGGCTGACGTTCCTTACCGGTCTTGAACCGCATCAACCAGATAATACGCGTAATATAGACGACAGTCATAACTCCAAGAGCAATCTCCTGAAGAGTGTGCTCCGAAAAATGTAGTAAATCGCTCATATTTCCTCTCTCACTTGTCGCCTAAGGTTGAAAACTGGTTTTGAAATGCCTTGTATTCACGACTGGTATTCAGACATACAACCACGTCTTCGACTTTTGTGTCGCCCGATAGATACTCCTTGATGGTGCCAAGCGTCACGCGGGCACTCAGATCAAGCGGCACTCCATAGAAACCGGCACCCATTGCCGGAAACGCGATCGCTTTGATTCCCTTATCCTCTGCCGCCTTCAAAACATTCAGAACAGTAGCTTTGAGCTTACTTTCCAACTCCTCTTCCTGAAACCTCGGCCCAACTGCGTGAATGATCTGTTTGGCTTTCATCTCACCAGCTGCGGTGACGACCACATCGGTCGTGTTGACAGAACCGAACTTCTTGAGTTCCTCCTGTATTGAGGGTCCCCCGCGTATGGATATAGACGTGCCGAAACCGGACCCGAGTGCTAAATCGTGCTGGGCATAGTAGACGAACGAGTCTATCTCCAAGTCTGTGATATCTGTTTTCATCAATCGTAATGTACTCTTATTCACCTTGAGCTCATCGGGCATATTGTTAATTCCTATGCAGTGCGTTATGTGTTTTCGCCCTCAGGTTCAGGGACGCCATCTATGCAATCGATTAGTTGCTGAATCGCAAAAGGCTTCTGAATCCATCCAAAGACATCTTTATCACAAAATTCCCCAATTGCTTTCGATTTTGATGACAATATGATCCGGGTCACCGGAAGCCGTATGTCGTCGAACAAATTGTGGCAAATCATGCCGGTTCTTCTCTTTCCGAAAGCGCAGTCGATTACGATATAGTCCGGCCTGAACTGCTGGATCACTACGGCAGCTTTATACTCGCTTTCAGCGAATCGTATCTGGTACATACCGGAGTTGTCCAGCCTGTCAATGTCTCTTATCAGGTTTCCGCTTTGACTCAACACGAGGATATTGAGAGTCTGGTCGTTGACCTGCTTGAAGTACTCGCAGTCGGAACACTCTGTATCGCACATAAGACCGAGGCCGCCGAGTCCCCCGGGCAGATCCTTGAGTTGATAGCATCTCTTGGCACGAGACCGATATGTAATACATTTCTTGCATTCAGGCTTAACTTCACCATCGCCCAAATACTCCCAGCAATATTGATACGACGCAAGGCGAGCAGCAGCATCGGATACAGAAGCCGCTCCTGATTCTGCGGCAGGTGGAATATTTAACTCAGACACTGGAATTCGAAAATGTCCCCCCAGAGTCCTGTATGATTTCACCTTTCCCGCTTTTACCCATTTGAGAACGGTATCCGGGGAGACCGACATCAGACGCGCAGCCTGCGTAGTGGTCAAGTAGTCTCTTTTCTTGCTGCCGTCTGTCATTTCTGTTATTTCTGTGTTTTCTGAGTTATATAATAATACATGTATCGGCATTCTGTCAACACCTATTTGAGAAAAAATTCACATAATCGTGTAACAGACTATGCAACTGAGAGATATGGCAGTAGGCGAGAGCACTCCCCGTTACCAGATTGCTAATCCATAATGTAGCGATTGCAAATTCGAGAATTCTGTTGTCGACTGTGGGGTCAGATAGCCCCGGCGCCATTCAAAGGCTCATTATGTAAATCTCAGGCTGTTTTCAACTGGGCTCTTTATCATCTTCGTATGATATTGCAGACGCTTCTCCGGTTACGAAGCTTTTCACCTTTTCTCCGATCTGGTCCCTGATTCGCCTGAAGACATCAAGAACCTCCGCCTCACTTCCACTCGCTTTCGCCGGATCATCAAACGGCCAGTGGAGCCGCTTTTCCGCCCGCCCGAGAAAAACCGGGCAGGAACCATCTTCCTCGCCGCCGCAAACTGTGATAACGCAGTCAAAGGATTGATCTTTATACTCGTCGACAGATTCGCTTCTGTGATAGGATATGTCGATGCCGATCTCAGCCATCACTGTGACAGCATTCACATTCAGAATTGTTGCC
>DAOVLC010000037.1 GCA_030631455.1 Candidatus Zixiibacteriota bacterium | reverse complement strand
GGGGACGTTCGGCAGTACATAATGACGCATGTTACCGGTCTGCTGGCTTACATTTCGCACGAACGACCGAGAGTTGAGCATTCCGAAATCCTGCTTCTGCTGTCTGCCAAGCCGTTCCAATATGCTGCCGTTGCGCGCGGAGACCGCGACTGTCAGCGATTCGAGCATTGCTTGTTCAAGTCTCAGGCCACGCAGCCCGGTGTTATGGAAACCCCGTGATACCGGACGGGTCTGTTCCACACTGGGTGCAGTCCCTACAGCAGATGCCACCTCCGGGTGATCTCCCGGAGTTATCTCGGTGGTGCCGGTAACAAGAGTCAGGGCAAGAACAAGCATCCCGGCTACCGAAATCACCGGAACAGCGAGCTTGAGACGATAGAAGAACGCCGATGGAGCCGCTTTTGGCATACGAATCGATTCGGCCTGTCCTGCCCTCGGGGCATTGTGAATCCTCTCAAACAACTTCATATTGAAATCGTCCGAGAGCTCCTGTTTGGGCAGGTGCTTTGCCGTCTCACTGATCTGATCGGCGGCTACACTTTCTTTGCGACAGCTTGGGCAAGCATCAAGATGCTGTACAAGTTTCTCCCTGACACTGTGCGAAAGCTCTTCCTCAGAGAATGCCGAGAGTAAAGATCGAGCCTTTCGACAGTTCATATAACTCCTCCATATTTGGCTTCAACATCTTACGAAGCATGTTGCGCGCCCGGTTCACACGGGATTTCACTGTCCCGAGCGGAACCGATAGTATCTGGGCGATCTCTTCATAAGAGAGCTGATCCAGATCGCGAAGCACGAAGGCTTGACGATATTTCTGCGGCAGCTTCGTCACAGCCTTGTCAATTATCTCCCTTAGCTTCGAACTGTTGTCAACTTTCTCCTCGGGGGCTTTCAGCCGGTTCGAAAAGTCCTCGATGTCGAGAAACTGAATACGCTTCCGCCTGCGCAATTCGTTGCGAGCAAGGTTCAGCGCAATAGTGTAAACCCACGTGGAGACTGCATAACGAAAATCAAACGACATCTTATGCTGATGCACGCGCACGAAGGTCTCCTGAAGAATATCTTCGGCGGCCTCCGATGAGTCGAGCATTCTAACGAGTACATTGAAGAGACGGTTCTTGTAGCGACTGACAAGGGTGTTGAAAGATACCATATCACCCTTCTGGATTCTCTCCATCAGTTGATAATCTGGTAGTTTCTCACGTTGTAGCATAAAATAGCCTTCTGTTCTCGTCTACTGAAATATACACTATCTGATACCCGTAGTTCCAGGAAAAAGTGCGTGTTTCGGAGTGATTCCAAGCTATGATTGAGGGAAACCCGGAACTTCAGTCTCTTGTTTTTCATCCGCTTGAGAGCGGGTTTCAATGACTCTTCCGGGAGCCTCGAAGAACTTCCTCTCGATCAATCGCAGCTTTTTCTCGAGATTAGTCAGTCTTTCCCCGACCTTGATCACCATCCAACCGACAATCAGGATCGAGACACCTAAGAGAGTAGCAAAGAATTCCAACATGGATGTACCCATCTTTCTGTCCTGCTTCATTATTCTCACAGTTAGATTCGGCATTCTGATGCCAGAAAATGAGGAAATCTCATGCGGCGACAAACTTGGCGAGGAGGCCTGCCATCATAACCGCTAGTGGCCCAAGAAGATAAACATACAGGCGCCCCAGCGATACTTTGAAATACTCGGCTGTGAGAACAAGACAAAAATGGAGCGGCGACACGAGGACACCGAGAAAGCCTGCCCCGTACGCAGTCGCCATCATCAGGAAATCCACATCATCGGGCTTGATGAACGGCAGGAGCGCCGGGTATGCCAACGACACAAATGCCGGTGTTGCACCGGATATCAGGCCTATAATGAACGGGATGAAAATCACGACCCAGATGGGGTGGATTCCGGCGGTCGTGATCTCCGCGGCCACAAAACTGGCTGCCTGGCTGTCGATCAAGACCTGCTTGAAAATCATCACCGCGAATACGAAGGAGACGTATTCAAACGTAGAAGCCTCCTTCGCAGCTTTCAGCAGTATCTTCCCCGGAAAGCGAGACAACAGAACGAAAAGAATCAATGAGACAGGCACTGCGAGATAAAGCGCTATGTTGAACACTATGCTGAGCACTACAGCCAGCGCAATCGGCCATAATCCGGATGAGAGCGCCCTCAGATTCTGCCCGAATCGTCCGTTTCCATTGTCGGAGTTCTGCTTTCCAAGCGGCAACAGCAGAAACAGTATTCCACCGATAATCATTCCGGCCGTCATCGGCCACTGAGCATGGGCAATTGTCGACGCATCAAGCTCCAGAATCGATGCAGTCAGGATAATCCCGGGGTAAAGAGGCCAAACACATTCGAGAATATGGCGAAACCAGTAGTTAATGGCCGCTAGTTTCATTGGCATGATATCCGTGTCTTTTCCCGCTGCGTCGACCAGCGGCGCGGAGAGAAGCGCCCCACCCGGCATGGGAAGCAGGCCGATAAGTGCAGGCAGGGTTGCCATGGACAGTCGTTTTGACCGAAGCAACGACTCCACAGCACTGGTCAGACCCGCCGCCCTCCCCGAGTTCTTGAGGAGCGACCCGATAAACGTAACCGAGACCAGGATCAACAGAAGCTGCCACGTGTCGGAAGCCTTCACTCCGAGCCAGATCGAGTTCAAAAGAAGCTCTGGCTCCATACGGAACATGAATCCGGCAACGACGCTTCCGACCGCAATTGACAGTCCGATCTTGAGCTTGAGTCTTGTCAGGCCGAGTATTATCGCAAATAGCAGTATTAGTTTCAGGCTTGCCATCTATTTCCCTTGCGTCAAGAACGCTCAAGATATATCATCCTGCCGACCCTACCAAGGTCAAACTGAACGGAAGTAAGGTGAGAGGGTACTATGGAACTGATTGAAGTCATAAAGAAGAGAAGATCGATACGGGCGTACGAAGAGACCCCCGTCGAGAAGGAAAAGCTGCTTCAGGTGCTTGAAGCGGGCAGGCTGGCACCATCATCCCTAAACGAGCAGGAATGGAAACTCGTCGTGGTTCAGAGTAGAGAGATAATCGAAAAGCTGTACCATGCTTGCCTCGAGGAGGCGTATGTCAAGGAAGCTCCGGTGATCATCGCCGCTTGCGGCACAAAGCCGGATTACGCGATGCGTTGCGGCCAGCGTGCGTACCCCATTGATGTCTCGATCGCGGTCACGCACATGATCCTGAGAGCCGCAGATCTCGGCCTTGGAACGTGTTGGCTTGGTTCGTTTTACGAAGACAAAGTGAAGAGGGCGCTTGGAATACCGGAACAGATTCGAGTCGTGGCGGTTGTCACGCTTGGCTATCCCCGTTTTTACCCGCAGCCCAAGGGCCGCAAGCCGCTGGAAGACCTCGTCTGTTTCGACAAGTGGAAGTAGCGATTTTGTGCACCGACAGTCGTCCCGCCCAATAATTGTGCACCCATTCCTCTAACAATCAGGCGGCGCAGAACCCACTGAGCCAGAGAGTTCCCGTTAATCTGTTGCGCCGATGCACCTTGCAGATTCCGTCGACTTCCACCTTCGCCACTCTACCAGGTTGGCAGACGAGTTGCTTAAGTATGTCGTCAGAGGAGTGATAATGAGTTACGGAAGTTTTACATTGACTGTCTTTGTTCGATCAAGTAGTTTTTTTGCCGACAGAACAAGGACAGGAGGCACGGATGCCAGTAAAATCAGTACTTTTCGCACTTACGGTAACAGTAATGATGGTTTCAAGCGCATTTGCACAGGATGGTAGCACTGGCGAGCAGCCGGTGAGGCTATCGAGCTACGGAAGCATTCCACCGCGGATGCTGATCGACTGCCCCACTGCGGCAACATTGCCGCGGGCGAGCTTTGATGTGCATGTTCGGGATTTCTCGAGCGGCGGACTGCTCACATCGATCAACATCGGCCTGCATCAGCAATTCATGCTCGGTGTGTCGTACGGCGGAACAAACGTGCTTGGGGAATCGAAATCCGCATGGCAGAATCACCCAGAATTCGAAGTGAAGTACCAGATTATTCCGGAGACTTACTCGATCCCGGCTGTGGCAATTGGATTCGCATCTCAGGGATACGGTGACTATATCGAGGGATGGGACAGGTACAGGTACAAATCTAAAGGATTCTACGCAGTAGTTTCAAAGGCTTACCAGACGTACTCATGGGCAACAGGGTTCCACGGTGGCATCAACTACAGCCTCGAACATACCAAAGATGAAGATTCAAGTCCGAACTTCTTCTTCGGGTTCGATATGAACATGAATCACAACGTCGCCATCGTTGCAGAATACGATCTCGCTCTAAACGATGACAAGAAACACGAAGAGGAAGGGTTCGGTGGCAAGGGCTGGGGCTACTTCAGCATCGGCATGCGCTGGATTTTCTACGAGCGTCTCGAACTCGGAATAGATCTCAAGAACCTGCTTAACAACCGCAGAGACGTAAATCAGTTTTCTCGGGAGCTGCGCATCAGCTACTACGAGTTCTTTTAGTGGTGGGAGGTGGTCAGTGTGACTGCAAAAAGTCTTGTTCTCGGTTCTGTCGCAATTATGATTCTGTCAGTCACCAGCGGCTGCTACACCGTCTTCCAGAAGAATATACTGGACGGCAAGCCACCCTCGGAGATCACCGCCGAAACCGAAGGTCAGTTCAACGGTAGCATAACGTGGAGTTCCTGCACATGTGAGAGATGGGATTACTACTTCCTCCACCCATGGTGGGAGGAATCGATCTTCGTGGATATGCTCTGGCCGGATCAAGACCCAGATGATGTGGAGATCGGCAATGAGATAGTCGACGATGATGGGCCTGTCGTTATTTTCGTAGAACCTCCGTTCGTCGAACACATAATCAGAATACCAATGCCACCAAATCCTTCTCCAAATGCCGAGGATACGAACCTGAGATACAAGCAGTCTGATGACAACACAGGTGATGGGAGTAGCTCGACCGCAGAGACTACCCGGAGCGAAGATACGAAACCGGAGAAACCTTCACGCCGCGGTCGTTCAGGAGGAAGATGATGAGTTTCATGGCAAGAATATCAGTCGTAGTTGTAACAGTGATCCTGTTGTTTCCGATTCAGAGCTTCGCACAGGGCGGAGATGACGACTTCCCTATCGCTGAGATATCGGCGGGTAACTTCTTCGGCATCGGAGCACGCGGCCTCGGAATGGGAGGCGCTCAGATTGCCGCAGGGATGGATGGAACCGCTCTGGTCTACAACCCTGCGCTGCTTGCCAGAATCAGGCGAATCGAAATCCTGACGGGAATGTCGCACGACAGACTGTCGAACGATGAGAACACTTACCCCACATGGTCAGTCCCTGATAAGGCGTTTGACGGGAAGTCGAAGTCTTTTACACGCCTCAACGCGTTGAACGTTTCGGTTCCTGTCCCGACCTATCGAGGTTCGGCGGTAGTCGGATTCGGTGTCAATCGTGTGATGTCGTTCGATCATGTGTTCCAGTTTGGCCACCATTGGGGTGTATTTGACACTTGGGGTACGGAGAGAGGATCAGAACTCGAGACAGGTGGCCTGTACCTGTATTCTGCGGGAGGAGCAATCGACCTTTCGCCGCGCTTATCCGTTGGTGGCGCGCTAAACCTGTATCATGGCAGGGACAATTATACATGGGATTACTACTTCCACGAGCAGGGTACGTCACCGAATGAGATCGTAACTGAGGACTACTCACAGTATATCGAATCCCGCTATACCGGAGTCTCCGCAAGAGTGGGGATGTCAGCGAATTTCAACCACAATCTCTCTCTCGGAGTCACGGTCGAGTCGCCGATCAGCTTCGCTATCGATGGAGAGTTCTCCGAGGATGGCTGGTCATACCCCGATGAGTTCGAATACGAACTCAGGCATCCGTTTTCCTTCGGGGCGGGCGCGGCGCTATCAATCGATCGGCTGCAATTGGCGCTTGATCTGCACTATACCGACTGGAGACAGATGGAGTACACGGAGTATGCCAACATGGCTATTGCCAACAACCTATTCGACCTCTACTATCGCGAGACTGTCAAGTTGAACGTCGGCGCCGAATACATGCTGCCGCGCATGGGTGCCAAGCTTCGCGCAGGATACATGTATGACCCGATCCCGTACGCTGACTTCCTCGTCAAGAATGACAGGGAGTTTGTCACAATCGGGGTGGGTTTCCTTATCGACCGGATGATGACTCTCGATATCGCCTTTATCACAGGCTCTTACGAGTACACACTGCCTGACCCAAGTGTCGGTCCCATCGCCGGGTTGTCAGCCGATGCTATGTTCGAGAAATACTCGGTCAATCGACTTTATGTAACCACAGCTTTCAGATTATAGCCTTGGAATGTTGCCCGGTGCCTCACAGCCCGTCCTGAGTTTCGAAGGGCTTGCTGTGAGTTAGTTCTCTTCATCGAGACCCGTCCGACCTTGATCCCGTGAGTGCCAGACGAAATAGTCAAAACCACCCTTCGAACACTCAGGACAGGCAAGGGTTTTGGCCTACTCAGCTTGATGCGATTGTCTTAAGAAAGATCAGAAACCGTTCTTGTCCCATTGGGTGAGCACGTAGCGGACGAATTCGAGCACTTTCTCTTTGACCTTGCCAGCAAATATCTTCCCCTTCTCGGCATCGAAGTCCGGGCGGCCTTCGCCACGGTCGTTGTATAAACCGATCGAGCCCGGGTACGGATACACATCCGCAGCAGCCTGGTGCTCGTACACCAGGTCTTCCGAATAGTAGCTTGCATCAGCCAGCGTCGGATCGATAGCCATCACGTATCCGGTTTCATCGCACCCGGCATGCCCACCCTCACCGCCGTAGACTTCCTTGGTGATGTCGCCGCACAGTTGCCACCAGTGGACTACCGCGATATTCAACCGAAGCTCATGATACGCCCTGACCGCGACATTCTTAAGCGCAGAGTTGTTGCCACCGTGCCCGTTCAATATTATGATCCTCTCGAACCGATGATACTTGAACGATTTCAGCAAGTCGAAAACATAGCATTCGAGGTGCTCGGGGGTGACAGTCAGCGATCCGGGATACGCAAGTAGACTCTTGGTTACACCATACCACACGGGCGGCGCGAGGATCAGATCGAGCCTATCGCAGACATACTCACCGATGTCAGCGGGGATGAACCCGTCGGTGCCGAGACACGCCGCACCATGAGCCTCAATCGTGCCCACGGGAAGCACAGCGGTGTTGATTGTTGATGGCACCACTTCGCGCACCTGTTGCCACAGCATTCGTTCGAGTTTTCTCAGCATGGCGAGTCCTCTTACACGGAGTTAGGTCAACTTGGGAGGTTCTTGAGAATATCTCCGAGTATCTTTTCTGTACGGATAGCCGATCTCTCGTCACCAACCAGCCGGAACTGATTAATATCTCGTACTAGGAATTCGAGATCTTCAGGCTGACGAAGGTCATACCATATATCTATCTCTTCCCAACCAAATTCTTTCTCTTTGGATACCACCGTCATCTGGACATAGGCCGCACTGTCCTCACTCCAATCGACTGTTTCGAACAGTTCCGAGATATGCCTGCTCATTGCGAGAAGATAGTAGCTTCCTTCGAGTGTCGGACCAATCACGAGATCCAACTTCGCAATCTTCTTGAATGCGTTCATGACGATCTTGCGAGAAAGAGTCGGCGTCACGCAGCCAATCATCACGACTCTCTTGAAGCCCTCATCGAACACGCCCTTAAACGCATTGGACATCCGTTCCCCAACGCAGTCGCCGCTCGACTCGACTACACGGAACCGATTTGAGTTGATCAGCTTCAGCGGCTTGCCATTAAGACTCTTTTTTAGATCGGCGACTATTTCACTGACTATGTCCCCGGTCGGTCCGGGCGGATGGTTTATTCTGATTTCAACGTCGCTCAATCCCAGGCAATTGCTGATCGTATCCTCGAGGAACGCGCGGTACAACTGATTCATCTGTTCGCCTGTCAAACTTGCTTCGAACTGCCTCTGTACCTTACTCCTGTTTTGGTCTTCAAGGAATATGATTAATGCCTGACTGTCTTTTCTACTACTCATATACTGCTGCCCTTGCCATCTGCCAGCCGCTAATATATAAAGACCCGCACAATAGATCAACACCTTTTGACTATAACTAAGAAAAAAACGCGCGGTGTGACGGAGTAGGAACCATGACGGAACAACGGGCGCGGATGGGTTGTCCCGGAAACCTTCACTTTTTATGCTCGCAACAGCTACCGGACCCTGCGCATCCTTGCGAGCATATCCTCGGGACCGACCAAGCCCTGTATGACATCGCGGACATTTCCCGAAGGATCTAACAGCAGTGTTGTCGGCAGCGAGATATATTTCAGGCCAAACCGAGCCATGAAGTCCTTCGTGATCTGCGATTGTGCCTTCTCCAGCTGCACTTTGATCGGTACAAATCTTTTCGCCTCGTCTGCTACGTCGCGATTACCGAATGTCTTTTTGTCCAGCACGCGGCAGTTGATACACCATGTGGCCCATGTATCGATTAACACCGGTCTGCCCCGGTCTGCTGCTCTCGCCAAACCGGATTCGAGATCAATCTCCCAATCTATCAACTCTGTCTCGGATTCCGTGAGAGCCGATCCGGCAGCAGGCAGCCATTCGGAAGCGGGA
This sequence comes from Candidatus Zixiibacteriota bacterium, assembly GCA_030631455.1. Lineage (GTDB taxonomy): Bacteria > Zixibacteria > MSB-5A5 > JAABVY01 > JAHJOQ01 > DAOVLC01. The sequence continues at coordinate 198 of DAOVLC010000037.1, read as the reverse complement.
GGAAGAATGAGCCCCTGAGAGAGCAGGCTGCCAAGGAGCAAATAGATACCCACGAGTAGCGCCAATACGCCAAGGAATTTCTTAAGCCTAAGGAAGAAACCGCTGTCATATGACAGGCGGTCCATGCCGCCGCCGAATACTCCGAAGGCTAACAAGAGCAATCCCGCAAGAATCGCCGTGATGTCAGTTGGAATAATC
>DAOVLC010000096.1 GCA_030631455.1 Candidatus Zixiibacteriota bacterium | reverse complement strand
GTGGACATCTGCCGCGCACACATGTCGGGTTTCTCCTCTTGCTTCGCAAGCTTCGGAACCCGACCTACATTCTATATGCCGCAAATCGCAGCCGGCATCAAGGCAAAAAAAACAGCCCGGCGTCGAAGCCGGGCTGCCATGACCTGCGATCAGGTCTAAACTCTATATGAATAACGGTGCAAGCACCAATGACACCATCGCCATCAGTTTGATGAGGATGTTCATCGATGGGCCGGATGTATCCTTGAACGGATCGCCGACCGTGTCTCCGACAACCGCTGCTTTGTGCGGATCAGAGCCTTTGCCGCCATGCGCACCGCCTTCGATGTATTTCTTGGCATTATCCCATGCGCCGCCGCCGTTTGCCATCATCAATGCGAGGAGAACACCGGTCAGAGTCGCACCGGCGAGAAGGCCGCCGAGCGCCTCTTTCCCGAGGAATGATCCCACGAGAATCGGAGCGATAATCGCAAGCAGACCCGGAAGGACCATCTCCCGAAGTGCCCAGTTAGTCGCTATCTGGACACAGCGATCTGAGTCAGGCTTCGCCGTGCCTTCCATTATCCCCGGAATCTCCCTGAACTGCCTTCTGACTTCATTGACCATTTGGAAAGCCGCTCTACCGACTGCGGTCATCGTCAGAGAAGCGACCAGGAACGGCAGGATGCCGCCGAGAAAGAAACCGACGATCACTTTAACATCCAGCAAATTGATGTTATCAAGTTTGACGGTCGAAGTGTAAGCCGAGAAAAGTGCGAGAGCAGTCAGGGCGGCAGATCCGATGGCGAATCCCTTGCCGATTGCCGCGGTCGTATTGCCGAGAGAATCGAGCTTGTCGGTGATCTTCCGAACGTTGTCGCCGAGTCCCGCCATTTCGGTTATGCCGCCCGCATTGTCGGCAACCGGCCCGTAGGCATCAACCGACATGGTAACGCCGATAGTGGCGAGCATGCCGACTGCGGCGATACCGATGCCGTACAGATCAGCAAACTTGTACCCGATGAAGATAGCTATGCATATTACAACGACCGGCAGAGCTACCGACTCCATCCCAACGGCGAGCCCGGATATGATATTGGTTGCCGGACCAGTCTCCGAGGCTTTGGCTATGTTCCGAATCGGCTTCCCCGATGTATAGTACTCTGTCAACAGTCCCAGCGTTATACCGGACAGGTTTCCGACGAGCACGGCCCAGAATATACCCCGGTCAAGCTTCAGGTAGTCGACGATGAAGAATGTCGCGATCAGCATGACTATTGCGCCGACATACGTGACCCCACGTAGCACTGCAGCGGGATTCATCGAAGCGAATGCCTTTATCGAGACGTTACCGAGCATCGAGGCAACGATACCGGCTGTGACGATCGCAAGCGGAAGCATCATCATTGCGGTACGCGCGTCAGCAGTCAAGCCGACCATTGTCGCCGCGATAGCGATAGTGGCGATAACGGAACCGACGTAAGATTCGAACAGGTCTGCGCCCATCCCGGCGACATCGCCGACATTGTCGCCGACGTTGTCAGCTATCACTGCCGGATTCCGAGGGTCGTCCTCCGGAATCCCCTTCTCGACCTTGCCAACAAGGTCTGCACCGACGTCTGCCGATTTCGTGAAAATTCCACCACTCACACGGGCGAACAGGGCTATCGAGGAAGCTCCCATCGCAAAGCCGGTCAGGACCCTGTAGTCCTCAGCATTTCCGAAAAAGTGGAAATAGATACCAAGTCCGATGAGGCCGAGCGAGGCGACGGACATGCCCATCACCGCACCGCCCGAGAACGCTGCTATGAGAGCTTTCGCCTGCCCGGACGTCGCGGCAGCCTGTGCGGTGCGCACGTTCGCTCGTGTCGCCGCAGACATCCCGAAAAATCCGGCCAACATCGAACAGCATGCGCCGCTGACGAATGCGACTGCTGTCAACCAGCCGATTTTCCATCCGAGTAACAGAAATACGACGACTACGAAAATCGCCAGTATTCTGTACTCCTGCTTCAAGAAAACCATAGCCCCACGGTGAATAGTGTCAGCCAGTTCGCACATAAGCTCGTTTCCGGGAGACATACGCTTGATAGTCACATAAAACCAGAGCGCGAAGAGAAGGCCGACGGCTCCCAGGATCACTGCTATAATACCAAGGTCCATGCGGACTGCTCCTTTCCTTTAGCTAAAGTCCATTGCTGTGTGCTGCATTGAATGTATATTGTTAATTATTTCACAATCTTTGGTGTCTACGCGAATGGCTGACGCTCTTTTGACTCGTCAGCCACCTTGCGATTAAACTCTATTAGCTGATTCTCCCGACCCTATAGTTCCAACACCTCGGCATCGAAACTCGGAAGGAGTCCGTACATATTTCTCATGTGGAAAGTTCGAGTGAGAAAACTGCTATCAGCAGGCAACTCTCCCTCATCGAAAATTCTGAGTGGGAAAGGATCGAGTGGATCGGGATCCGGGTATGGCTCGATGGTGATGAAAACAGTATCAGTACCATCGCCTATAAGAACAAGCGGGAAAAGACCTTCGAATCCTTCGGGAGGATTAACCAGAAAATCCTCACCCGGAATACCCAGGTAAGCGTACGACCCCGTATGCGGATTGCTCCAGTCCTCGAAATAGGGAACCTTGAACTTGCCTGTTGAAATCGGTCGCGGAAGCGAGCCCGGCATCTTCACCCAGCCTTCGTAAGTGAAGTTTGCGCTTTCGGTGAATGGAGGAAGGAGCAATGTTTGTGCAAACACCTGCCCCGTCTGACCCTGCACAAAGGAATGAAACCATATACCGGAAGCTATGTCGGTGTCCGGGTTGCCGTCATCCGAATGGGTTCTCAGAACATAATCGGCAGTCATACGGTTCTCATCCGGATCTTCCAACTCCATAACAACATCAGGTGATGCAGTGCCGAAGAAGTTGAATATCCCATGCACGGGCTGGCCAAATTCGATATCTGCGTATATCAGACCATTATTCGCCCTGATACCATCGTCTTCAACAGCTTCGAACGTGATCATCAAGGTGTTGAAGTCATAAACGTTGCGCGCATCAACCGTATGGAAAATATTGCTTATTACATTACCGTTGAGATCGCTGAACTCATATCGTGCGTTGTCCCAATAGAACCTTCCGAGACTCATTTCCTCATTGATAATCCGGACTTCGTTGCTGTCGGCATCGTAAGTATGATCGATATCAACCAGCCACAGTTCATAGCAAATGTTGGCGTTCAAGCTGGGCAGATCATAAGGCTGCAACTCGATCGCGTCACCGAATATGTGAGGTGGGATTACAGGGATATCATCCTTGCCGCAACTCCATATGACAGTAAGACAAAGCGTGCAAATAACTAACGCAACGAATATGGTCTTCTTGTTCTTCATTTTTTCTCCCTTTCGGTCAAATCCTGTGCAAAACTCAGATAGAGAGTATACTTCCTCCATCGCCAAGTGTCAAGCTAAAAAAGAGACGCGGAAAGGGCTCAATTGTTCAGCCCTTATACCTTTACATAGGCGTACTGCGAATCTGATCTCGACGGTACGGTGTTCGCACCTAACACATATCATACTAAAGCCTTACACTAAAACTCCGATAAGTAATAAGTAAACTCGAAGACCTAAAACTGGAGTGTCGAAAGTGAACGTATGCCCTGTATGCGGAGCCGATAGTCCGTCACCCGGTGCCACCAACTGTGTGGAGTGTGGAGCAAGCCTGAATTCCGATTCTGCGCCTGTGACAACGGAGGTTGTGAAGTCGTCCAAAGATAGAGCCAATCATGACCAGGTTAATGAGGAGCTCAAACCTGAACATTCGAGTCTAAGCGATAAACATGTAGAAGCGGATGGTTCTCAGCCGGAATCGATACAAGCTGATATCGAGGGATCCTTCGGGAGTTCCGGAGATGAGTTCGTGGCGGACGACTTGACTCATCAAAGTACGACGGACGTCTCTCCGGACGAAGATACCTGTTTTCCCGACAGTAGCGAGATCGAGCTTCCGGAAGAACCAGGCCAAGACAAAACGCCTCCCTGGGCCACTACGGGGCGCGAGGAAGAGTCAGCAAATCAGACCATACAGGATGAAGAGAAGGACAAGCTGATTTCCAGCCTTCAATCGAAGGTCCCTTCAGCCATCAGGAACAACAGTCAACCTCATGGGAACAGGAATACGACTGCTCCGCCCTCAAAGACTGCCTGGTCGTCAGGTGGCAAGAAAGAGACTGTGTCCGGTTACAACAGGGAACTCGGCACGGTACGGAGAGAAATGCGGATGTTCGAGACTGACAATGAACTTCCCGGGACAATTCCTGCATTTCAGGTGCCACCTTCTCGTGAGCAAGGATCGAAAAGTAAGAGTGTAGCCTTCTTCAGAAACGATGACGTTCGGTTCCCGAGCGGCACCGAGTTCAGCACCGGGGATAAGATAAGCTATCGCGACCGGACATTTACATTGAAACCGAAAGCTCCCGACAACAAGACAGTGTTGCTATATGGATTACTCGGGTTGGTTATTGTTCTCCTCGCGGCCTCCCAACTGGTGAGGCGAGGCGACGCGAATCCGTATCCCCCGTTGGTCGGCGTAGTCACAGACTTGGAAACGGGACAGGTACTGCCGGATGTGAAGATCACGATAAATGAACTCGGAAAGTCGGTAATGTCCAACTATAGCGGCCTGTTCGTTTTCGAGATGGTTCCGGAGGGCAGCTATACGATTTCGGGAGAAACGCCGTTCTTCAAGACAGCTTCACTGTCATTCCGGCACGGGAAGAGTAATCAGACCGTACTCGGTATACCTATGGAAGGACGCGAACTGGCGGCCGGAGAAAAGCTTCCGCAGAATACCAAGCCGCAAACGACGCCATCCGAAGCGAACAAGTATGGAAACATCAAGATCACGACCAACGTCGACAATGCCCGGGTGTTTCTCGACAACAAGAACTATGGTAGCGGGGGCAGAACAATCGAAAGAGTCCTCGAAGGCAAACACAAGCTGGTAGTCGAGTCAGATGGCTATGAGACTTTCGCTCAGACGGTAAGTGTCAAGAGTGACGAGGTTTCATCTATTGAGGCGACACTTGTAAAACTCACCGAGGAGAAACCTCCGGAGCGATCAGCTGCTGACTACGTCAGAATCGGGGACAGCACAGCGGCAGCGGGTGACCTCTCCGGAGCAATCGGAAGCTACACTGCTGCTCTGGAAAAGGAGAAAACGGCTGAAGTCTACTACAGACGTGCCCAGATGTACGACAAGACAGGAAATCCTGATGAGGCAGCGAAGGACTTCATGCAAGCTGGAAATCACTTTGTCTCGTTCGGACAGTTAACCTCAGCTATTGGCGCATACAATGCCGCACTTGATCTGTTCCCAAGTGATCTCATGATTCTCAGGGCCAGAGGATATACCTATATTCAAAAGGGTGAATATGATCTAGCCATGGCCGATTTCAAAACAGCTTGTGTGGTGGATGGCGATAGCTACCCGAACAGGATCGGACTTGGACATGCCTTTTCGATGACAGGGAAACACAAGGATGCGATAAAAGAATATAAGAGGGCCGGTAAGCTTACGGAAAACAAATCCGAAGTCTATGCGCTCATTGCCCTGGCGAGCCTCGCTCGCGGAAAAGAGAAAGACGCTCGCAAATACTACACGAAATTCCTGGAAACTGCAACACCGGACATCGAACGGAAATACGCATCAGATCCTGACTGGCAAAGACTAAAGCAGTTGGCCTCGACAGATTGATTAGAGTTTACAGAGAGACTACAATGAGGGGAAGAGTCAAAGACTCTTCCCCATTTTCATAACCCAAGTTCGTCCGTTTAGGTCAACCCTACATCCTAACCGTTTTTTTCCTTTTGCATTAGCCAATTAGGCGTATATTTCGCCCATGAAAGAAAAGAGGACATGCATCGTCTGCAACGGCGAACCGCTGCCGGAATCGATGCTTAGAAACCATATTGCCAGATCGGATGTGGTCATTGCAGCTGACGGTGGTATCCGGCAGCTCCTCCGAATTGACCGCGCCCCTGACATTCATATCGGCGATATGGACTCCTCGGAAGCTGATTCGATTAAGCAGAGTGGAGCCAGAGAGACTATCAAATATCCCCGCGATAAGGACTTGTCAGACAGCGAGCTTGCAATCTCGCTTGCCCTTGAAAGAGGGGCTGACAGGATCACCCTCCTCTCGGCCGCCGGTCTCAGGATGGATCATTTTCTCTCGAACCTCTGTCTCCTGTCCAATTATCCCGG
>DAOVLC010000368.1 GCA_030631455.1 Candidatus Zixiibacteriota bacterium | reverse complement strand
TGACACACCGATCGCGAACAGAGGAGTCATGCTGTCGGGCGGGCAACGTCAACGCATAGCTATTGCTCGAGCGATCTTGCGCAGTCCGCAGATACTTATCTTCGATGAGGCGACCTCGGCTCTCGATACCGAATCGGAGCAACTCGTTCAGGAGGCAATCGACCGCCTGATGGTCGGGCGGACAGTGCTCGTGATAGCACATCGCCTGTCGACCGTTCTTAATGCGAACAAAATACTCGTACTCGACAACGGCGAACTTGTTCAGGCTGGTAATCACGAGAAGCTGATGAAAGTTCCCGGCCTGTATCAAAAGCTCTACAATCTCCAGTTCAAGGTGAACAACGATGGGTTAGCCTCGAAAACAAGAAGCGGATAATTCCTTGAGATTATCGATCACTATCCATGAGACTGTATTGGATTAGTCAGGTGAGATGAGCAACATAACGACAGTTATAGTCGCCAAAGACGAAGAGCGGAATATCGCTCGAACGGTGAGGAGTGTACGTGGACTGGGCCCGGTCATTGTTGCCGATACCGGGTCAACCGACCGGACGCGAGAGATTGCCGAGAAAGCGGGTGCGAAAGTCTACCGGATTGACTGGAAAGGTTTTGGACCCTCAAAACAGGAGGCATGCGGATTTGCCTCGACTGACTACGTTCTATCCGTCGATGCCGACGAAGTTGTGTCGAGCAGGCTTGCTCGTGAAATAGGGGACGCAGTCGAATCGAACGGCACGGTCGACGGTTACTTCCTTTCGAGAGTTACGAACTTTTGCGGGTCCTGGATATTCCATTCCGGCTGGTACCCCGAGTACATTCTCAGATTGTTCAAGAAAGAGTCAGGGAGTTTCACAGATGATATGCTTCATGAGCATGTCGTGTGTAACGGCAAGACGGCACGCTTGACAGGACGGTTTCTCCACTACAGCTACCCTGACATAACCCAGTATGCCGCGAAACTCGATACGTACGCCCGCCTGGGAGCAAGGCGATACAGAGATAAAGGAGGCAGGCAGGCTTTCATACGCATGTTTGCGAATCCGCCTGTATGGTTTGTCAAGAAGTTCATCATAAAGCTCGGATTTGCCGACGGTGTTGCCGGGCTCTGGATTGCTGTTTTGACCGCAGTCGGACAGTTCCTGAAGTACAAGTATGCTCTCACGGGGAGCGAAGAGTGAATCAGTACGCGGTTTTGCATGTCGATCTTGGCCGGACATTCCGAGGCGGTCAGAGACAGGCGTATAACCTGATCAGGTATCTGAAAGAAAACGGGATCGATTCCGGCTGTGTCGTTACATCCGAAAGCGAACTCGGAAGCCGCCTGAATGAAATCGGAATCCCTACTTTTCCGATAAAGTACGGCGGTTTCGATATTGTTGCTGAAAGCATACGGCTCAGAAAAGTTTGCAGCGAAATGGGATACAACATGATACACGCCCACGATTCGCATGGTCACAACATAGCCCTTACGCTCAGATTCCTGAATCCGGCTCTCAGGGTTATTGTTACGAGACGTGTACTCAGCGGCAAGTCGAAAGTGCTGATGTCTCGCTGGAAATACACAAGCCGAAACACTGACCTGTTCATCGCTGTATCATCGGTAGTGGAGAACGAGTTGCTTCAATGGGGAGTCTCGGATAGCAGAGTCGTGCATATTCCAAGTGGAGTCGATACAAAGTACTTCACACTGGTCGATGCCGATGAATTCAAGAAGAGGAATTCCATACCTGACAGGAAGTTCTACATAGGAACGGCGTGCGCCTTTGACGAAAACAAAGATGTTGCGACACTAATCAACATGGCCGGGAAACTTTCATACAACTATGACGATTTCATATTATTGGTGGCAGGAACCGGAGAGGGAAGAGGCAGCCTGGAGCGGCTTGCCCGGTTTATCGAGGCGGAGGACAAGATACGATTCCTGGGACAGGTGAGTGAAATGCCGCAGTTCTACAGCCTGTTGGATGTATACGTGCTTTCATCTCGCGCGGAAGGCCTGGGCACATCACTGCTCGAGGCGGGCGCGTGCGGATGCGCGCTGGTGGCGTCGGACTGTGGAGGTCCACGAGATTTTATTGACGATGGCCGTACCGGGTATCTTTTCCCGGTCGAAGATGACGAAAGGTTGTTTCGTATCGTGAATGAGCTTCTCGAAGACAGAGGCAAACGGGAGAGAGTGGCAAAGAGTTTTGCGGAAACGCTCGACCAATACGATATGGATCACGTTTGCAGGCAAGTTATGACTCATTACAATCGCCTCGCAATGCTTGTGGGTTAGACCGAGGGAGAGGGCTGCCATGCCGGTATCAGCTGGAAAGAAATACGGTCTTCTGAACTTGGCGGAGTTCGTTATTACCGTCGAGGGCTTCAACGCGAACATTAACATTTCACTCCTTAAACGGGCTTTCGTGTTCGCGGAGAAAGCTCACAGGGGACAGAAGCGATTATCCGGCGACCCCTATCTGATCCACTCGGTTCAGACTGCGCTGATACTGGCAGAGCAGCATCTCGATTCGGCTACGATTGCAGCGGGATTGCTGCATGATGTCGCAGAAGACACGGATAACGACATCAAAGATATCGAGGAGAAGTTTGGCGAGGAGATCGCAGGCCTTGTTGACGGAGTGACGAGGATATCGACGTATCGGGCACAGTCAATTATCGAGTCTCAGGCTGAGAGTTTCCGCAAGATGCTGCTCTCTATGGCGGATGATATCAGAGTCATCCTGATAAAGCTTGCCGATCGTCTTCACAACATGCGGACTCTCGATTGTCTCCCACATGACAAACAGGAACGCATCGCTGCGGAAACGTACGAGGTCTACGCCCCTCTGGCGAATCGATTCGGGATGGCTAAGATCAAATGGGAGCTCGAGGACCTGTCGCTGAAGTATCTGAACCC
>DAOVLC010000336.1 GCA_030631455.1 Candidatus Zixiibacteriota bacterium | reverse complement strand
GAGCCGCTTCTTGACCTTATCTTTCGCTATCTGCGTCAACTCCCTCGGCGATCTATCGCCGGATATCACGAGTGACATTATCGGCGCGTCCGCAGGATCAAATCTCATGATCACAGGTTCTTCGATTTCCTGTGGCAAACCTCCCCTGTTAGCGGCAATTTTCTCCCTAACATCCTGCGCTTTCTCTTTGCCGCTCATCTCAAGCTCGAATCTTAGAACCACTTGTGACAAGCCCTCGCGTGACGTCGACTGGATATCTTCAAGTCCCTCAATCGAGTTGACAGCATCTTCGACCTTCTTTGTGACATCATTCTCGACGGCCTCCGCGCTTGCGCCCGGATAGACCGTGGTCACCACAACGAATGGGAAATCGATATTGGGGAACAGCTCGACATGTAATTTGAGAAATGACGTCGCGCCGAGCACAAGCAGCGCCATGATTACCATGACGGCGAAAACCGGTCTTCGAATGGACACATCTGCCAGAATCATTGCTCGTCGGCCTCCTCACCGCCTATGGTGACAAGGTTTCTGTCCTGCAAAAAAGCATGACCAACTGTCACCACCATGTCTCCCGCGTTTACTCCCGAGACGATCTGAGTGTAACCGTCCGAGCTCTCACCGGTGACAATATCGGTTACCCGGGCAGAATCACGCTGCACGATGTAAATTTTCTTCAACCCTTCGCGCAGAAGAATCGATTCGTCAGGCACCTTGACGATGCCGCTCAATTCGCGGAGCGGTATCGTACAACCTGCAAAACTTCCCGGCTTAAGACTTGACTCTGTATTCGCGACTGTAATCTCAATTTCGAAGGCACGCGTCTTCGGATCAGCAGAGCTCGCCACTCTGGTGACTACTCCCTCAATCCAATCGTTTTTCTGGCCGACCGGGTAGACTCTCGCGGTCATTCCCAACTCGATATACCCTACCTCTTCGGGATCGACGCCTGCGGTCAGCCGGAGCGAATCGACGCGTGACACTGTTGCGAGCTTCTGCCCATTCATCGTCTGGTCGCCAATGTTCACCCTCAAATCGGTTACGACCCCCGCTATGGGCGAACTTATCTCGACGAGATCTCTTGCGGCCTTGAAGTTGGCCTCCGCAACCTGGAATTCAGTCTTTGCGTTGTCATATTGCTGCTCAGAAATTGCACCTTCGTCGTAGAGGTATTTCATCTTGTCGAAAGTCTTCTTAGCATTCCCGTAGTACGCCTCGGCCTGTCTGAAATTCGATGAAGGGCCGGATTTTTCCAGAAGAATCAGAAGGTCTCCTTCGTTAACCCGATCACCGGGCCTGATCCTTATGCCAGTGACCGTCTCCGCTACTTTGGCCAGCAATACTGCTTGCTCGACACCTTCAAGTGTACCGGTATAGTCCCGGTAAATAGTCATATCCCCAAGAGTCGCCCTGGAAACCTCGACGGTAATTCTCTCTTCCCGGTTATTTGCGGGTGTGTCGCCTGTGTTGTTGCCCCCACATGAAACAACAAGTGCGATCAGTACGATAGCGGCACTTCCGAATCTATTCATCTTTGTCTCCTGCAACGTTTGGTTCATATCCGGCGGCACGGAGGAATCCCGCAACCGCCAATTCGTAATCATAGACGGCATTTATGTAATTGACCTTCGCCTGTGTATTCGCGGTTTGCGCTGCAAGGACCTCGAGCTGTGTCCCGACACCGTTCTCGTACCTCAGATTGGCTATCCTGAGTCCCTCTTCCGCCTGCGCGATCGTCCTCTCCTGGCTCTGAAGACTCGCAACCGCCTCCTGCCATGATGCGTACGCTGATCTCACGGCGAGCAGAACATTCTCTTCTATCTGTTGCTCGAGAAGTCTGGCCTGGTTGTAATCGGTTCTCGCCTGCATCACCCTGCCGGAAACCGCTCTTCCTTCGAATATCGGAAACGAAAGCACCAGCGAAGCCGACCATCTTGTTGTCCATGAATCGCTCGGCGGCTTGAAAGTACTTGTCTGATTTATGTAGTCAAACGATGATTCCAACGTTAGCTGTGGCATGCGATCCGCCTTAGTGATGCCGACCACCTTGTTGTAGGACTTCACGGCGTATTGCTGCTGCGAAATGGCAGGATGGTTTTCCAACGCGTATGCCAGGCTCGATTCGAGATCGAGATTCTCACTCAGATCGGCAGCGTCGAATTCGTAGGAAAGCGTAATCTCTTCCGTAACACTAATCCCGAGCCGATTCTTCAAATTGATCTCCGCGATTTCTGAATCATTCCTTGCCTTCAGCAGCTGCGGTTGAAGATTCGCAAGCTCCACCTCTCCGCGGAGCAAATCGAACTTCGATGCCATTCCCTGATCGAAGAGCTTCTTCACATTTCCATAGTTTAGCTCAGCAGCGTTGATTGCGTCATCATATGCGCTCACCACATCGCCGGCAAGCTTCGACATAAAGAATCCTTCCTTGATCTCGTAAACGACATCATGTCGCGCCTGCAGGAGTTTCTGCTTCGCATAGCTCGCATAATACCGCGCCACCTTGAGCGCACCACCGACTTTGCCGCCGAGATATACGGGCTGAGTCAGAGTGAGGGCGAGCGAGTAATCGTGGTCGGTTCCCGTCTTGAATGTCTGTTCGCCGCCCATAGCCTCGGGAAGCTCCACGACAATCTCCGGGATCGCGATATTCCTCGTGTACTTACCCCTGAAATCGATCTTCGGAAGTGCACCCGACCATGCTTCACGAATTTGCCCGGATGCTCTTTCAAGCTCCTCCTTCGCGATCAGGTACTTTTCATCGTTCTGAAGGCCGAGCGAGACAGCATCGTCGAGTGTCAACTGTCTCTGTGCCAATGCCGCGACATTGAGGATCAAGACCAACACCGGGAGACACAATACTACTCGCATCGCCAACCTGCCTGTATCAGAACTGCTCATTTCTTTTCGATCCCGCTTAGAAAGATTCTCATGATTGTCTTATGGTCCTCTCTAACATTGAGTTTTCTGTTCAGAAGAACTGCCCCTCTCGTCACAGCGCCGGCCATTTCGAGAAGGCTGAGAGCGGCTAACTTGGCATCGACTCTCACCAGCATCTTCGAGGCGATCCCCTCCCTGATCAGCTGCTCAATGTGACCAACATGCGCCACAAAATGCGCGCGGTATTCATCTCTGACTTTCGGCAGAATGTGCACAGCTTCCTTCATGAGCACTCTGTGGAAGGCTTTGCGTC
>DAOVLC010000314.1 GCA_030631455.1 Candidatus Zixiibacteriota bacterium | reverse complement strand
TTTCGGATTCTTTCCCTCATTCTCTGTACCTGGGGACGGTCATCGTTATGACTGTAGCTGTCTCCGATGAATCGATCGAGATCCCGCCTTCGTGGGCAGTGATGATTCTGTGTACCGGTATACTTGCCAGACCGGAGCCACCTTCCCTGGTGGAGTCAAAGGGTAACACAACCTTCCTTAGTAAATCCGGTCTGATCCCGTCACCCCCATACTCAAACTTCACAACTATCGAATCATCATTCGCCACACAGCGGACGTGAGCACTCTTGCAGCCGGCAACCGATTCCGGCAGGTGCTGCAACATGAAGACAAGCACGCTTCGGAACATGGCAAAATCAGCATCAACGACCAGGCTATCGCCTTCGCATGGATGGGATAACTCGACTATATCGGAGAAGGTGCCACTGAGGAAGGTGGAGTCTTCCACCGTGTCCCTCAGCAGATCGATCAAATCAAACTCTGATTTCTGTGGGTTTACTGGTTTAAGAAGCTCGCTGAATTTTTGAAGTGTACTATCAAATCTTTCGGCTTCCGCCTCAATGATTGCCAGAAGCTTCCTGTCTTCGGAATCCAATGGCTCGTCATCTTTGGCTATCACCATGCCGACACTCGTCATGATGGAGCCAAGTGGATTTCTCAACTCATGGATCAATTCGCTCGTCATCGCCTGATAGCCGAGTTCTTCTTCGCCATCCGGCAACCTGACAGGGTTCACGCTGTCGATTGGTCGCGCCCCGGGTAGTTCGTCGGTTCGATCCGAGAGTCCATCCGGAAGGACGCAAATGTCGTTGAGGATTGTCTGCCAGACAAGTTCCGAATCACCTTTCACTGAGAGTTGGACCCTGACTTGCCAACTTCCTCCCTCAATGGAACTCCCGTTGATACAGAACTGAACCAGAGATGAGACATTATCAGAGACCTCAGAATAAAAGGGCATCTTTGTTGCCGAGAGGTACTGGAGGTCGTCTTCAGTTGCCTGCTCCCGCTCCGGAACTGTTTCATCTCCGAGGAAGATCACTTCGCACCGTATCAGGCTGCAATTAGGAGTGGTTGCGAAAAGCTCCCGTAGCGCAAGGGATATCTCGTCGGGCTTCTTCTCGGAACAGTACCAACGCAGTGTTTCTATTGCGTTCGATCTGAAGTTATCAGTTCGATCTTCCAGGGTACGAACCCCTGTCGCAGTCACATTTGAGACAAATTCATTCATTTTTCTCATTTGAAAACATCCGTTCAACTTTGGAACTCAGTGTATATATCGGAAACGGTCGGATATTCTTAACGCGTTTTCATGAAAAAGCCGACGTGGAAGTCGTTGCGTATCGTATCGTAACAGGAATGTCACCCTGAGCAGGAATGAGTCGCAAGTTCTACGGCCAGGTATATAGTCGTAACGGCATTGTCACGCAGTGTACCTGTGTTGATGTGTCCTCTGTAATACTTCGCGAAACGGAACCTGGGGCAGGGAGATGCTGCTGTTAGATATTCGGACTGAGAAAGGCCGGCATTACGCCGGCCTTCAAATCTACTTCCCTGTAAAATCCGGAGATCGTTTTTCGAGGAAGGCTGTCATTCCCTCATTCTTGTCTTCTGACGCGCAGATCGCCGAGAACTCGGATATCTCGAGAGCGCATCCCGCGGTGAGGGAACTGTCGAGTCCCTGCCGAACACAGGACTTCACGGCGACGGTTGCCAGAGGGCCCTTGGAGAGTATTTTGCCTCCGAGCTTCTTCGCTTTCGGCATCAACTCAGCAGCAGGAAACACCGCATCAACCAGACCGATGCTCATCGCTTCTTCCCCGCTGACCATATTACCGGAAAGAAGCAATTCGAGAGCCTTTCCCCGTCCTACAAGGCGCGGTAGTCTTTGGGTTCCACCGTAACCGGGGATTATTCCGAGACTGACCTCAGGCTGACCCAGTTTTGCTGTGTCGGCAGCGTACCTGATATCGCATGCCATAGCGAGTTCGCAGCCGCCACCGAGCGCGAAGCCGTTGACCGCAGCGATTGAGATCAGATCGGATGTTTCAATTTGGGAAAATACCTTGTGACCCCTCTCCGAGATCTGTCTTGCTGCAAACATATCAGCTTTCTTGAGTTCCGATATATCTGCGCCTGCCACGAACGCCTTGTCGCCGTCCCCTGTGATTATCACGACTCGCGTCATATCGTCATGTTCCAATTCGGTATACGCCTGTTCCAATTCGGTAATAGTCTCGGCGTTAAGCGCGTTCAGCGCCTTCGGACGGCTGATTGTGATCGTGGCCAGCCCGCCCTCGGTTTCGACTCTTATATTGTTGTATGCCATCATTACTCCTTTCGATATTCGTCGATTTTCCCTGCCAGGTCTGTGGCGATGCCAACCTCAAACATCCGCGTTAGGTCGGCCTATCGTCTCGAATATTGTCGTCTCCCTCCGTTCGTTGCGTTAGCTACATTCGGTTCCTTACAATAGCGAGATAGAGCAGGTTTGTCAAGTGGCGAGTGTGTTGGACAGTCCGCAGATCCAATCAAGCCGTTATAGCCACCAATCGTCAAACGATGGAGAAACCGCTTGTCAGGCCGGATCCTTTCCTGTATACTTCGGGTAAGAAAGTCAGATTCACGTTCCAATTTCAAAGGAGTTGTTATGTGCCGCAAAGGTCTCATTGCAGTCCTGCTGATCCTGTTGTCAACAATGTGGGTTGTTGTCGCCCCGGCTCAGGAAGATACCGCAACATCTTCCACAACCAGTAAAGTGACAACTATCAAGCCGAACTACCTGCCACCGTCCGAAATCATGGATTTCCTTGGAGTCAGGGAAACCGGCGGGCGGACTACTCTGGAATGGAAAGACTCCGATGGCTGGCATTCGGTCGATATCCGTCACAACGACGCCGCCAATCTGCTTGTCATCTCCGGTGATGCAGCCGATGTCGACTTCGTGCAGATGCTTATCAGTGAAGCCGATGTCTCCCCGCGCCAGATTCAGATCGAGGTCAAGATCGTCGAAGTCAGCACGTCGATGGCTCGCGATCTCGGTATTGACTGGGAAAACGTCGTGAGGAGATCAGGTCCTAAGGTAACTTGGGGCTACAGTGAGGACAAGGATGATCAGATCAGAGACGATAATGTAAGCAGGATTTCGTATGTGAGACGGGATCTTCATCTTTCGGCAGGTCTCAACTTCTCTGATGTGCTTAGCCTGCTCGACGAGGCTGGTGCAGCCACCGTACGCAACGCGCCGCGTATTCTCACGTTGAACAACCGCACGGCAAGCATCCTTGACGGTGAGCGAGTTACCTATGTTACGCGCTATTCCGGCTACAACGACCTGTTCAAAACTGACTCGATGGATGCCGGCCTGGCGCTGAGAGTTCTTCCGTCGCTCG
>DAOVLC010000052.1 GCA_030631455.1 Candidatus Zixiibacteriota bacterium | reverse complement strand
TCCTCGGAATTCTCCGGGAGAATAACAAGGTCCGGCATGTGGTCGATCTCAGCCGCGTCGCGTTGGTAGTCCTTAAAGAGATTGCTGTCATGGGGAATTGTCCGGCGCGGGAACTCCTTTTGCAGGAGTGAGATTATCCCGGGGTCAAGAGCCATTCTTCTTGCCTGAAGATGAAGACTTCGAATCCGGCTTGCTGCTGCTCTTGGATGATGTCGAACTCGAAGACGAAGAGGTGGAATCTCTCTTTGCCGCCTGTTTGTAACTATCAGATCGGTAGTCCGTGATGTAGAACCCGGAGCCGTGAAAGAGCAGACCGCCGCCGCCCGATATGAGTCTTTCCACAAGACCACTGCATTTCGGGCATTCCGTGAGAGGAGTATCGACTATGCTCTGGAACTCCTCAAATTCGTATCCACAGGTCTTGCAGCGGTATTCATAAGTTGGCATGTTCTGTCCTCGTCAGCTAATCATAGTATAGGATAATACACATTCAGGCATAGATTGCGGTGCTCTTGCGATACTGTCGTACTCTGAAACCTTGCTATAATACCTATTGTTCCTACTCCATCATCGCCTGTCTGATGCCAGGAACGAGTTCATGAACGGGAAAAGGTCTCCATCCATTACCGCAACGATGTTCGAGGTCTCATAGTTGGTTCTGTGATCCTTGACCATGTTGTACGGATGGAATACGTAAGATCTTATCTGCGATCCCCACTCTATCTTCTTTTTGGAAGATTCAAGTTCCTGCTTTTTCTTTTTCTCTTTTTCCTTTTCCAGCTGATACAGTCTCGCCTTCAGTACCTTCATCGCAGACTCGCGATTCTTCAACTGCGAGCGCTCCGATTGGCATTGAACCACGACTCCAGATGGAAGATGGGTCAGTCGAACCGCGGATGAGACTTTGTTGACATGCTGCCCCCCTGCGCCTGATGCTCTGTATGTGTCTATTCTCAGGTCGTCGTCTTTGATTTCGATGTTGATGTCTTCCTCGACTTCGGGATATACGAATATCGAACAGAATGATGTGTGGCGGCGTCGGTTGGCATCATAGGGGGAAATCCTGACGAGTCTGTGTACTCCTGATTCCGCCTTCAGATATCCGTAC
The DNA here is from genome assembly GCA_030631455.1 of Candidatus Zixiibacteriota bacterium. Lineage (GTDB taxonomy): Bacteria > Zixibacteria > MSB-5A5 > JAABVY01 > JAHJOQ01 > DAOVLC01. The sequence goes on along the minus strand of DAOVLC010000052.1, from coordinate 6,828 downwards.
GCATAGTCTCCCTTTATCTCGATTGTGGCAGACTTCACTCCGGCTTCCTCACCCGCCTGAAAGTCAATCGTCTCTGTCTTGAATCCATTCTGTTCCGCCCAGCGGAGATACATCCTCATAAGCATCGCTGCCCAATCCATCGATTCCGTACCTCCGGCGCCGGGATGTATTGTCAGCAGCGCGCTGTTTACATCATCCGGATCAGAAAGATATGTTTTGAACTCGAAACTGCTCAGTCGTTGAGTGAACTTATCTGCCGTGGCTTGGAACTCCTGTCGCGTCTCCGCCGTCTTGTCTTCGTTGACGAGTTCCAACAGAACTTCGAGATCTTCGAATTCCTTCTCAATACTCTCTATTTCATCTAAGATGTTCTTTTCCAGCTTGATCTGCTTCAGTACAGATTGGGCATTTGCGGAGTTGTTCCAGAAGTTCGCGTCGGCGGATTGCTTTTCTAGTTCGGCAATGTGTTTCCTGCGTTGATCTATGTCAAAGATAACCTCGAATTTGTTCGAGTTTCTCGTTGTAATCTGCCAAATCGTGTTCAGTCTGTCGTGCCATTACGACTCCTTCGTTGTTCAACCTCAGCAATTAAGGCATATATTTGAATTCGTCAACAGAAATCTATACCTGACAGACCCGTCCGTCCGAGAAATTGCAGAACAAAATACTGCGGTCAAATAATTGTTGACTACGGACCGGTGGAGAGCCAAATTGTCATTGATGAGAGGGATGTAATCGGATTAGAGATTGCGACATGTTTTTATGGATCGAATTGTCTTTTCCTGACGTATGAGATACTGATAATATCTCCGACTCCGGAGAGATGCAGCCGGTCTCAAATACCGTAATGGAGGGATTATGAAATACGGAGCTTTCTTTGTAGCGATTGCCATGCTTTTAGCGTGTTCACAGGTTGTATATGCTGAAGCAAATGACGGGGACCTCAATGATAAGGGCTTATACAGGGGAAGCGGCGGTCCTGGCGGGTTTTTGGGACAGCTTTCTACTGCTGAATCTGTTCCTTCCGGATCTATTGATCTCGGCGCCTATGTCGGCTTCTACGATGACGCGAATGCACTGTTCGGTCAATTTCGGATGGGAGCAATGGCTCACGGCGAGTGGGAAGTCAAAGCCGGAGTTCTCGACACGGAGGGTGGTAGCGATCCACACGTAGTGGTCGGTACCGCATTCAAGTACCACTTTTACGACCGACAGGAGAACTCATCACCGGACATGGCAGTGAACGCCATTATCGAGTACTATGGCCTTGACAGCGATGGGTCAAGCTGGATATTCGGCACTGGTTTCATTGCGTCGTACCCATTCAGACTCTCAAACAACTCTGATTTGACCCCTTATGGGCGGTTGAGCTTTCGTGTCGAGCGATTATCAGTTGGCGATTACAGAGACAGCGACTTCGATATCGGTCTTAATCTCGGTGCGCAGTATGCTCCCACCCGGAGGTTCCAGATTTACACCGAACTGCAGCTCGACGATCAATATGGGATTATCGGCGGAATCAACTTCGCGGTTTATTGATGCCACATGTCTCGTCGCTCTGATAATGAACCCGGAAGTACCGTCAAGTGACGGTCATCGAAGCGCTGATTCTTGGGTTGGTGCAGGGGCTCACCGAATTTCTCCCGGTCTCGTCCTCGGGACATCTGGTGCTCGCAGAACATCTGCTTGACCTCAGTTGTGACGATATCACATTCGAGGTAGCGATCCATTTCGCGACTCTCCTGGCGGTCGTAATGTATTTCTCGCGATCACTTTCGCAGGTATTCTTCTCTCCATTCAAAATGATTGCGGGCAGATATTCGGAAGATACGAGGCGAGGTTTCCGTATGTTCATCGCAGTGTGCCTTGGGACCGTTCCTGCCGTTGTGATCGGGCTGTTTTTCAAAGATCAGATCGAATCTGCTTTTTCATCCGTACTTTTCGTATCAATTCTGTTACTCGTGACTTCTATGATTCTTCTGTCGACACGTTTCGCGGTTGCCAGAGCCGCTTCCATCGGTGCGGGCAACGGATTTCTGATCGGGTGCGCTCAAGCACTGGCGATACTTCCCGGCATATCGAGATCAGGAAGCACTATCGCCGCGGCACTATTCTGTGGGATCGATCGGGAGGAAGCGTTCAACTTCTCGTTTGTTCTGTCGGTACCTGCTATACTGCTTGCATCGATGTGGAAGCTCAAAGGAATGTTTGATGCAGGGACATTCGCTGGCGATGCCAGTTTTCTTGTAGGCATGGCGGCTGCATTTGTCTCGGGATATCTATCACTCGTTGTGCTGAAGAGACTGGTTGTCGGCGGCAAGTTCCATCTCTTCGGTTTCTATACCTTGATTGTCGGGCTCATCGGAATTATATTCCTGAGGTGAATCGAGTCCTTCTCATACGGCTGTCGCATCTCGGCGATATCATTCTTACCGAACCGGTGGTCAGATCGATAAGAGCGGCTCATCCGGGTGCAGAGATCGAGTTCCTTACACGCGAGATGTATCGGGACGTTGTCGAACTGTTCGATGGCATCGACTCGGTGCATACACTGGAAATACCGGGTCGAGATCAGAGTCTGTTCGATCTGTCAAGAACTATCAGAAACGTCTGTAACTCACGGTACGATCTCGTGTTCGATCTGCATAACAACCTGCGCAGCCGGTGGATCAGGTTGCAGTTGCGTGCAGACAAGGTAAATACATACCGGAAGAATTGGCGAGCACGGCGAAGAGCAGTCAGAAAGAAACTGCACAAGGCGGGCTTGCACACAATTGATCTCTATCTCGATGTATTGAAAGGGACAGACATTCCAATTGCCGCACGGAACCCGAGAGTCACCATTCCAGTTGAGAATTCCGGTCAGATGCTCGAGGATCACGATCTCAGACAAGGCGAATATGTTGTCTTCGCAGTCGGTGCCTCACATCCAACCAAGCACTATCCCATTCCGCAATGGGTTGATCTGGCTGAAGCCGTAGTCGCCGAGTTCGACACAAATGTGGTCATCGTCGAGAAGGAAAGACACGGTTATCTGAACCTCTTTGATGGCCTTGCAAAATCCGGACGGCTGCGCGTTATAACGGGTCTTCAAATTCCGATGCTGGCCGGTTTGCTCGCATCTTCTCGCCTGACTGTCTCGAACGATTCAGGGGTTATGCATCTGTCCGCTGCCGTCGGCACGCCAACCGCGGGTCTCTTCGGCCCGACACATCCGTCGCTTGGATTCGCTCCACTCGGAGAGAAATGCGTTGCGGTCACAACTGACGAAAGCTGCTCTCCATGTTCGAGACATGGAGCCTCGCACTGCTATCGGGATGAACGGTATTGTTTCACGAATATGGATGCAGGTATGATAATTGGTCAAATCCGGAGGGTGCTCGACGTTGGATAGTGACAGGCCGAAAGCTGCTTTCGTCGATCGTGATGGAACTCTGATCGCAGAAAGGGATTTCCTCACACAGAAAGAGGACATCGAGATATTTCCTCAGACAGTTGAGGCCATCAAACTGCTCCGAGAACTCGGTTATCTTGTAGTCGTAGTGTCGAATCAATCAGGTGTGGCACGCGGATATCTGACTGAGCAACGAGTCTTCGAGATAAACGAGGAGGTTTTCCGTCGGCTTGAGGAAAATGATGCCCGGCCGGATCTATTCTTCTACTGTCCTCATCATCCTGATGCCAGTGTAAAGGAGTACCGGTTGGTGTGCGAGTGCCGCAAGCCCGCACCCGGCATGGTCAAAATGGCGCAACAGATAATCGATATCGATATCCCGAAATCGGTCTCTATCGGCGACAAACTCTCCGATGTGCAGCTCTGCCAAAATCTTGGGGGGCGAGGGATTCTGGTGTTGACCGGATATGGTACGTCTGAACGGGACAGGATTGAGTCCTCGGGAATTCAACCTGATTTTGTCGCAGATACGGTTCTCGATGCCGCTTGCTGGCTGGAAAAAAGTCTGGCCGGCCGATAGTTTTTGTTGAAGTTTTTTCTATATTAACCTTTATATTTATTCCAACTGGGACGGGCAACTGAGCGTACTGACCGGGCGACCTTGCTTCAGATGAAACACGAAGCCAAATACTATGAGACTCTTGACGATGGTCGAGTCCGCTGCCTGATATGCCCTGTAAGATGCAAGCTCTCGGAAGGCAAAGAGGGCATCTGCATGGGGAGGATCAACGAGGGTGGCAAGATGATCGCGACGAACTACGGAGAGGTCGTGTCAGTTCAGGTCGACCCAATTGAGAAGAAGCCGCTTTACCATTTTCATCCGGGCGACTCGATCCTTTCGGCTGGACCGTGCGGCTGCAACCTATCGTGCAAATACTGCCAGAACTGGACCATTTCACAGGAGAGGCATTCGACTTCCTATGTGGAACCGGAGCGGCTCGTCGGGCTGGCAATAGAGCGGGAGTCCGCCGGGATTGCATATACCTACACCGAGCCCTTTATCTGGTTCGAATATCTCTTCGACACTGCATCACTCGCGCACGAGAGGGGTCTGTACAATGTCTGCGTCACGAATGGATATATCAATCCCGATCCGCTCAATGACCTGTTGCCGCTGATTGATGCAGTGAATGTCGATGTTAAGTCAATGAAACCTGAATTCTATCGACGAGTCTGTAAGGGACGTCTCGATGTGGTCAAGAATACTGTAGAATCGTGTGTCAGGGCAGGTCTTCATGTCGAGATAACCAACCTTCTGATTCCGGGGCTAAATGATTCGGACGAAGAGATCGGCGAGCTTGTCAACTGGATTGCTGGACTCAATCGGGGCATACCATTGCACATATCGCGCTATTTCCCAAACTACAAGATGGAAATCGCGGCGACACCGATAAGGTCCCTGGAGCGTGCCTACGAAATTGCGCGGAAACATCTTGATTATGTCTACGTTGGAAATGCTCAGATTGAAGGGGCTTCGGATACATTGTGTCCGAATTGCGGCGGTCTTCTGATCTCGCGTTCGGGTTATACAACGAGGATTGTCGGACTGGATGGAAGTAAATGCGTTAAATGCAGGACGCAGATAAACGTAGTGAACTGATGTTAACCTTAACGAAGCAGATGGAGGTGTAGATGGCAACGTACGAGAACCTTAAGGAGGATCTCAAGAAGATCATCGGCGGAACAGTAGAGAGTGCATTTGAACTCAGGCAGGGTCGTGGGCTTTTTGTAACTATTCGCACCCAGGAGAAGCCGATGGCGCTGGTTATCGAGGAAAACGGTTACGCGGAGGGGCAGCGTACCACTGAGATATATGTGATAGAATCTATGGTGTAGTCGTCTATCAGTATTCTATAAGGATTCCGAGTCGCCGGGCAGTCGTCCGGCGATTTCTTTTCGGTTCACAAGCGCCGGACAAAGGAATTACCTCCCGGCCGCCACTTTCTGCTGACGTCAAACACTTCTTGACAGGGTGCTTCCGACCTGTTAGGATTGACTGTTGTCGGGTTGCCATTGAACAGGATCGTGACTGATGCGCCGGGATCGTGAAGCTAGGCAGTATGGAAAGGGAATGACACGAAAGCCGCTATTCTCGCAAGTATACTCTGTCTATTCGCAGTGTACCATGCGGGTAGTCCCGTAGCAGGAATAGGAGATGAAGCCATGAATCGGGAGTCAGCAGAAGAGAAGCCTACGGAAGCCGAAATCGTGTCGGATTCCGAGCCTAACGCGAATAAGAAAACCGGTATCATTTTCGCCACATACGCCGAATCTGAAGAGGAGTTGCTCCATGCGCGTTACCTTGCTGAGAGCATCCGTGCCTTTGCCGGAAAGTACAGCGATGCACCGGTATGGGTATATGTGCCGGCGAACCTTGCTGAGAAAGCTGATGATGCCCTAAGAGAGTTCAGGGCGTTGGATGTTGAGATCAGAACCACTGATACGCCCGAAGATGCTATGTGGTTCTACTACGCTGGAAAGGTCTTCGCCGCAGGGTTGGCAGAGGCTGCCGCTGAGGAATTGGCTGCGGTATTGGTCTGGATGGACGAAGATACCATCGTGCTACAAGAGCCCGCGGACTTCGCACTCAGTGCTGGAATCGGTTTTGCGTATCGTCCGGTTATGCACAACCGTTCGGGATCACTTTATGATGATCCTCCCGATTCATTCTGGAGTCGTGTTTACGAGAAGCTCTCCATTGATTCGGGTTCGCTGTTTCCGATGGTTACTCCTGCCGACCGACAGACCATCCGGGCATATTTCAACGCGGGTCTGCTTGTTGTCCGGCCTGAACACGGGATTCTCCGCAAGTGGGGTGAGAGCTTCAAAATTCTGTATCGTGATTCGGTGCTCGCTGAGATATGTCGGGAAGATGTCAACAAGCGGATATTTCTGCACCAGACCGCTTTGGTCGGCGCGGTTTTGAATACGCTTGACAAGAACGCAATGTCTGAGTTATCTGATCGGTATAATTACCCCATGTTCTTCAAGAAAATGTTCGGTGCTATGTCCGAGTTTGAATCGATTGATGATGTTGTTACTCTTCGATATGACGTTTATTTCCGCAAACCTGATCCGGATTGGGCAGATCAACTCAAAGGATCCGCGCACTTGATTTCCTGGATGAAGGAGCGTCTGGGCAGAAAGTAGCTGACACGTTAGCACTAGATTCTTCTTATAATGCCATAGAATGCCGCGTAGCATGCTGCGGTACAAGAAGATACGACAGAACGACTACGACCGGGGTTGCCAGTTTGCCACCCCCGATCTGACAGATATCGTGATTCGGTGCCGTAATCAGGGAACGCGACAAAATAAATAATGTTCAAAAAAGGTGTTGACATTGTTTGTATAGACCGATATACTTAAATATT
>DAOVLC010000258.1 GCA_030631455.1 Candidatus Zixiibacteriota bacterium | reverse complement strand
GTGCCTGTCTGAACTCATGGCTATCCCTGATGTGGTTTTGCAGCCCTCCCCTGATAGACGGACGACTGTCGGTAAAATCATCACGTGTCACGGGTGCAACGTGGTGCTCATTGCCTTCGAGTATGAGAACACTGAAATAACAATGTATATTTTCGACAATAAGGAATATACACCGCCGGAAGAATACGAAAAGGTCCCTGCTGATCGGCACTTGTACCACAGCGGTTCGTGCGAGGGAATGAACGTGATTTACTGGCAATACATGGGTTATTGGTTCGCTGCCGTCGCTGACCTTGATGTCTATAGTATGTTCTCCTTCGCATCCAAATACTGATGTCGGCCCACTCATCCTGACTCTATACGTCCACTTTGCACCACGCCTCACACGTTTGCGGCTCATGCCCGACAGCCTCGCAAAAAATCCTCAGAGATAATTTGACACTGCTCTTTTAGCCGCTATATTGTTGCCTCTATGGCTGCCTTACTTGACAAAATCGGGAATGAACTCAACGAGCGCCAACTCGATGCGGTCACCGCCGTGGATGGGCCTCTGCTGATACTGGCCGGAGCCGGTTCGGGTAAGACACGAGTTCTTACTTATCGCGCGGCCTATCTCATAGCAGAACGCGGCATATCGCCCTTCAATATTCTTGCCGTCACCTTCACTAACAAAGCTGCCAATGAAATGAAAAACAGAATGGAAGCTCTCGTTGGTCCCGCGGTGCGCGACATGCAGGTGTCAACCTTCCATTCCTTCGGTGTCAGAATCCTGAGGCGCTTTGGAGACAGACTTGGACTCAAGAGAGATTTCTCCATTTACGACGAAGAGGACTCCCTAAATCTTATCAAGCGGTGCATGGATGATCTTCACATCGCACCCAAGGCACATTCACCCAGGGCGATCCGAGAGTATATTTCGTCAGCCAAGGACAAGCTGATTGACCCGGCGGAATATGCCGAGACTGCGAAAGCATATTTCAACCAGATAGTCGCAAAAGTCTACGAACGGTACCAGGATCGGCTGGAGCGCGCGTCGGCTCTCGATTTCGACGATTTGCTTTGCAAGACCGTTGTGTTACTGCAGCGCAATCCGGACGTGCTCGACTCGCTTCAGAACAAGTACAAGTATATCATGGTCGACGAGTACCAGGACACGAACCATGTGCAGTATCTGCTGGTGAAGCTCCTCGGCGAGCGCGAGAAAAATGTATGCGTGGTGGGTGACGATGATCAGTCGATCTATGGATGGCGCGGCGCCGATATCAGGAATATCCTCGATTTCGAGAGCGACTTTCCCGGCTGCAAAGTGATCAAATTAGAGCAGAACTACAGATCCACGAAGACAATTCTCAAGGCTGCATCCGAGGTGGTCAGAAATAACCGCTCGCGCAAGGGCAAGACGCTCTTTTCCGAGGGAGATGACGGAGAGAAAATCAGGCTCCTGGTCTGCGACAGAGATCGCGATGAAGCGGAGCTGGTCGCTGACAAAATCGAAGAGCTGATATCGAAAGGGATGGCTAACAGAAAAGATATTGCAATTCTCTACCGCACGAATGCGCAATCTCGTGCACTTGAGGAGACTCTGAAGAATCGTTTCATCCCTTACATCATAGTCGGAGGAGTCAGATTTTATCAGCGCAAGGAGATAAAGGACGTTCTGGCATATCTCAAGATACTGACTAATCCCTACGATATCATCTCACTTCGACGGATCATCAACTACCCCACTCGCGGTATCGGACAGGTGGCACAGGCAAAGATCGAAGCGGAGGCTCTCGAAAGACATGTCAGCCCGGTCGAGTTGATTCTCACTGACAAGGATTGCTCTTTCCTCAAAGGCAAGGCAAGAACCGGCCTTCAGCAGTTCGCTCAGACCCTTCGAGACATCGTTGGAATCAGAGAAAAAGAGCTTCCGGCAGAACTGGTGCGGGAGATTATTCAGAGAAGCGGGATACTACGCGATATCGAGTCTGGCGATCGTGTCGAGGCGGAATCGCGCAAGGAGAACCTCGATGAGTTGATCGCGGCGGTCGAAGAGTACTGCCTGCAGAACGACGGTTCCGACATCGAAACGTTTCTCGAAGAGATTGCGCTGTATACTGACATCGACGCGTGGGACACTTCGGCCGACTCGGTGACACTGATGACGCTGCATTCGGCGAAAGGTCTGGAGTTTACCGCAGTTTTTATCACCGGACTCGAAGAGGGACTCTTCCCACTCGCCAAAGCTCTCGAAACAGACCTCGAACTCGAAGAGGAACGGCGCCTGTTCTACGTCGGTATCACACGCGCTGAGAAATACCTGTACATATCGTACGCGAAAATGCGGAGGCGATTTGGCGAGATGCTGTCTATCGAATCGAGATTTATCGATGAGCTGCCGGAAGATTTGATCGAACGGGAGGAAAGCCTGTCATTGCGGCCTGTCGCGCGTCCGGTCGACAGATTCCACGCACAGGAAGCTGAGTTGATCGATGACGACAAGTACGGCGGTCTTCAGGTCGGCAGATGGGTCATGCATCCGACCTGGGGCGAAGGCAAGATCATCACTCGAAAGGGGCTGGACGACACTACCGAAGTCGATGTCCTCTTCAGATACGGCGGACGAAAAACAGTCCTCGCGAAATACGCGAATCTGCGCGTGATAGCGTGAGGCGGCTGACGCGAGGCTATCTCATGAATCCCGATTTCATGTGCTCGCGGGGTTGCAATTCCCCTGTTGGGACATCTTCATCCCTCAAGGTCACGCCAAGCCATCACCAGTGCTCATTGACTGAAGGTCAGGTTCCACGGCTCACAAAGTGGGCAAGAGACCTGACACACCAGCTTCGCAACATACGATCCAAGGCACGTGCACAGAAAACGCTTGACTGCGCGGCCCATGACACTGTTAATAGGTGTATCTGTGAAGTCATTGGCGAAAAGATGAAAGAAGAACGTGGAGGAAGTAAGTATGCGTTGGATTAGCAAAGCAACAATTGCATTAGCGTTTGCGCTTCTTGTGGTGCAGCCGATATTGGCTGTCCCGGGTGACACCGTGAGATCAATCCCATCGCCGCAAAGTTGTCCGCAGGGACTCACTTTTGACGGTAAGCACCTGTGGAATGTCGACAGGTTGACTGACATGATCTACAGGATAGATCCGAAAGACGGCGCCGTCACAGACTCGATTCCGACGCCCGGATATGTGCCGCGCGGACTGACATGGGACGGCAAACTCCTGTGGTGCGTCGATGCGGATGACGAGTTGATCCATGCGATTAACCCGAAGACCGAGATCATCGAAAAGACAATATACTGCCCGGTTTCGCGTCCCAACGGCTTAGCCTGGGATGGCAGCTACCTGTGGATCAGCGCATATCGCGGCGATGAGATTCACCAGATCAGCTGCGAAGACGGCACAACCATCAAGTCGATTCCCGCGCCAACCAGGTATTCTTACGGCTTGGCTTTTGATGGAACATATCTCTGGGTCTCCGACAGGATTGGCGACAAGATATACATGGTCGTACCTGAAAACGGCGATGTGATTTTCGCTATCGATGCCCCTGGCCCGCACAGCTGGGGACTTGCCTGGGATGGCTCGCACCTTTGGAACGTCGATTACCAGACCGACCTGATCTATAAGATCGTAACCGATGACGGCCTTGCATTTTCTCGTTTGGAAGAGAAAACGCAGCAGATTGAGTTCATCCATCAAGTCAGGAACTTCGGCCCGGGCACTGTCAAGACTCTCGATGTTTATCTCGCGATTCCGCATGATCGGGACAATCAAGAACTGATCGGCCCGCTTACGTTCGAGCCTGAGCCGGTGGATATGCTTACCGATAAATGGGGACAGGAGGTCGCGCATTTTCAGTTCAGCGAACTGGGAGCAACCGAGTTTGCGACTGTGAAGATGCTGGCGTCGGCGAAGCTATACCAGAACCGATATTTTGTCGCTCCGGACAAGGTCGGATCGCTCGAAGATATCCCTAAGGAAATCCTCGACACATATCTGGTTGATGAC
>DAOVLC010000345.1 GCA_030631455.1 Candidatus Zixiibacteriota bacterium | reverse complement strand
GATCTGATAATTGAAATCACTAACCATATCCCAAGGATACCTGCGAAGACATATCCTACAATACCGAGCACCGGTATCCCATAGAATTTCACACCAATCTCCGTCGTCATCATGAGCGACGAACCGATGATGATCGCCGCCATTATGAGCGCGAACGACAGCCGGTTCGAAGCTCTGTCGATATCGTTGGACAGCTGGTCGAGTCCTCGGTGTCTGAATATAAAGCCAAGCTCTCCTCTCAGGATTTTCCGAGAAAGGCGTTTGAACTCTCCCGGCCCCTCTGACATAAAATCTGTCAGACTGCCGATCAGCCTCAGAAGTTCCCCCGACATCCGCTGTGGGTCGATCTTTCTGAATGCGAGCTTCTTGACGTACGGCTCGGCCTCTTTTATCATGTTCAGATCCGGATAGAGCGCTCTCCCTACCTCCTCATAAGTCCCGAGAGCTTTGGCAAGGAGCGACATGCTCGCAGGGAGTCTGATCCTCGACCTCGACAACAGATCGAACGCATCATCGATGATCGATTTCATGTTGATCTCTTTGAGAGGGATTTTGTAGTATCGGTAGAGCAGTTCGGTCAGGTCTGATTCGAGCAGATTGAGATCGGCGTTGTCTTCGAGCAGTTCGTGTGTTGCGAGAATCCGTGTGACCGCGCGGGCGTCTTTTCTGCTGACCGCGACCAGCAGATCGGAGAGCAGGTCGGCGGTTGTCTCAGAGATTTGCCCCACCATTCCGAAATCTACCGGCGCCCACTTGTTGCCGGGTACGACGAACAGATTGCCGGGATGCGGATCGGCGTGGAAAAACTTGTCCTCGAAGACCATCTTGAACACGATCCGCGCTCCACGTTTCGCCACGAGCGGCAAATCGTAGCCGGCTTTCTCCAGGGCGTCCGCGTTAGTCGGCTTCACACCATCGACAACGCTCATTGTCAGAACACGAGAAGTGCTCAAATCCCGATATATGGCCGGGATCTCGATTGATTCATCGCCCTTGAAGTTGAGTCTGAAAATGTCAATGTTCCTTGCCTCGTAGTAGAAATCGACCTCCCGCCGGGTTACACGGGCAAACTCCTCCACTTGCCGGACAGGCTCGTACTGTTTTACCTCGGGGATGAACCTTTCAAGCAATTGTGCGAAATCCTTGAGAATCTCCATATCTACCGAGAGTTTGTCGCGAACGTCCGGCCGGAGCACTTTGACCGCTACATCCTGACCCTCTGCTGTCACAGCGAGATGAACCTGTGCGAGGGATGCCGACGCCACCGGTTCGTGCGAAATCTCCTTGAAAAGCTCCGAAATCGGTTTCCCGAATTCCTCTTGAATTGTCTTTTCGATCAGCTCAAAATCGCACGGTGCCACTTCGTCCTGTAGCTTGGCAAGTTCGAGTACAAGCTCAGGTGGGATCAGAAACGGCCTGCTGGCAAGAACCTGCCCGAGTTTGATGAAACTCGGGCCGAGTTCCTCCATCGCAAGTCTGATTCGCTCCGCATACGACAGCCCGGCAAGACGGGCCGGTTCTTTGAAGAGCGTGCGCCTGCCTATGCGGAAATAGGCGCGAATCTTCATCCGGTCGATCAGTTCGCCAAATCCATACCTCGCCAGAACGCCTATGATCTCGCGATATCTGCCGTAGTTTCTTATGCGTGGTCTAAGCCCGAACATCTTCTCCCATCATCCCGATGTCACAAGAGTTTGAGTGTCACCCCGCCGTAAACCGCACTGTAGGTCGTCGATTCGTTATCTCCGGATATCTTCCCCATCCTTCCTTCAACGAAGAACTCGATCGGTGATGTCGGAAAGCCGAGCATCACTCCCGCCAGACCATGCACGCCGAATCTCGGGCCATCGTCGGGTATAATGACCGTTGCGCCGCCAATGATTGATCCGAGGGACGGTTCGAATTCGTAAGTCATCTGATGCGAGGCGATGCCGCCACCGATATAAGGCGTCACTACCGGAATTCGGAACATGTACTTGAGATTCAGGCCGAGCATGAAATCACGAACCTTCACCGAGACATCAGTCCCCAGCACCGAGTAATCCTTCTTGTGCCAGTTGTACTCAGCGATTACCTCGTAGGTGAAAACCGGGAGGCTCGAAATTCGAAAATGTCCGCCGACCATCGAAAGCTGATCGATGTCCATCTGCCTGGCTTCCTCAAACGACAGGTCCGGGTTGTCGTAGTTGGCCACAACTCCTGCACGCACACCAAGACCCATACCAGTCACACCAAATGCCTGCGACGACACGAAAAGAACCAGGCAGACTACCGAATAATACGTCAATCGAGTCATCCAAAACCCTCCATTCATCCATGATTGCTTTCGATTGGCACACATCCCCATGCTGTATCGCGCTGCGTGCCACATAATCTCACACCAGATTATACGGTTTTTATATTCCGCTGTCAATTTCCAACATGCAAGGTCGAGTCCCTGATCGCAACTGAAATGCCTCACAAGATACACACTTGACTGGATCAAACAAACGAGTATATTAGGCTGGTACTGCACAAATAAGGTGTTCATGCGATTTACACCGGGATGTCGTACGATTGCAGAATATGTGATGAAAAGAATATTCGTTGGACTGTTGATACTGGTTACTTCACTGTTGTGTTGCAGGACGGTTTTTGCCGATAGCCAGGGGGTTGCCCCGCTTGTGCTGTCGGTTTCTCCAATGCAAAGTGAATTGAACGTTGCGCGATCAAGCAACATATCGGTGACATTCGACACCGAGATGGACCCTGCGAGCATCAACGGATCGTCCTTCGTTGCTAATGCACTGCTCTCGGGTAATCACTCTGGTGCGATTACTTACAATCACCTTACGAATACGGCCACACTGAATCCCTCACAGGACTTCGCTGTTGGCGAGGTTGTCACGGTGTCGCTCACAACTGACATTCGATCATCCCAGGGCACATCGCTCGGCAGCGGATTTACCTGGTCATTTACGATAACTGTGAACGGCGGCGATGGCACATTTATCCCCGATTCGAACTACTCGGTCGGCGATTACACTCATTCCCTCTGCGCAGCTGATTTCGATACAGACGGAGACATGGATCTCGCTGCAGCGAATCATCTCGATAACAACGTCTCCATTCTACTC
>DAOVLC010000248.1 GCA_030631455.1 Candidatus Zixiibacteriota bacterium | reverse complement strand
ATGAAGAGGGTTCTGCAGAATCAAATCCGTAAGCCGGGTGCCCAAGTGACCGATCATTCTTGGTTAGAAAGCATATCCTATAATAGGTATTGGCGCTCGTACAAATGCCCGAAGCAGTCTGGACAGTTCTCTTCCAATGAAAGAGTGTCGGTGCTAAGTTCATAGATCACAGGCAACTGGTCCGAGCCGAACTTGATTGCAGGCATCGTTTCGTGGTTGAAAATCGATTTTACCATCTCATGTTCGAGAGACCCTTTGTGATCGAGTGCATGATCGATAAACACAAAGAAAGAATCCCCTCGTATCACAAGTAACTTACTGTAGCCCTCGGTTTCAGGAGTCATGACGGCATCTCCGGTGATTCCGCCGGCAGACCTGACCCATTGCCAGTGGCCCTGCAAAGCCCCGGGCAGGGGAGGAGGGTTGGTTCCGGTAGTGTGGTGGGATTTCCCACAACTCAGCAAACCTATTCCAACCAAAATGATAATTGCACAGAGCTTGAGTTTTGTCATAATCTGACTCCATCCGTTATACGTTGAGCATGCGATCATGATCCCTGAAACTGGACGGGTGGGTACCACTTCTGACATCCGTACTTTCAGGTCGGAGTCCTACTCCTCGTAACTCTCGTGCAAGCTCCTCAGTATTTCGGCGGATACTTCTTCGATAGCTCTTCGTGTGACGTTGATTATTTCCCATGCATGCTGGTAGCAGAGTTTCCTGAAGAACTCGACTTCTGCCTCCACATGTGCCAGGTCGTGGTAATTCTCCACGAGCACTTTGCCGAACCTGCGACCACCGAACAGTTCCGAACGTACTTCCCGAATTTGTGACAGTACGTCAGGCAGCATTGTTACTCCGAATATCTTCCGCTCATCGACGTTTTCGAGCCTGAGGAGCAGCCTCTGTTTGGAGCCGTCATCGGGGATAACAGGAATGTTTGCTACCCTCTTACCGTGGTTGCATGCGAGGTACATGCTGATTGGAGTTTTGCATGTTCTCGACGGGCCAACGATAACAATATCTGCCGCCTCGATCTGGTGCCCGAGGCCGTCGTCGTGTTCCACCGTATATCCAATCGCGTCGACCTTCTTGTAGTACTTGTCGTCGACAAGCTGTAGGAGTCCCGGCCTGTAATCGGGATGAAAACCCATGAACTTCGCCATCGTCATGAGCATTGGTTCGAGCACATTCAGATGAAGGATACCGCTTTCGTGAAGGCGCATGTGAAAATGCTTGCGCAGGTTCCCCGAGACTATCGAAAATACTATTAGGCACTCGCCGCTCAAGCTGTCTACTATCTTGTCCAGATCTCTGATGGTTCTGACCGAACTGTGTATGCCCTCCACATGGAACTGCGATTCGTGCCCGACATACTGCGAGAGTACAGCGTCCATAAGTCGCTTTGCTGTCCTTCCAGTCCCATCTGAAACTACTATTATCTTTTTGACGTCTTCCATAATATCATTCTCGGTCGAGTGCTTAAACTACTAAGAGGATTGTTGTTCGTCAAGGACAATTAGCGCACGGCTCGGGACCTGCTAAGAAGATGTATGCTATCACGTATACCAGATCGTCGATATCTATTCCATCCTTACAGTTGACGTCTCCGATTTCAATCGGATCGGGAGCGGGGCCACCCGAGAAAATGTACTCGATCAGGAAAACAGCGTCGTCGATATCGATCGACCCGCTTTCGTCGACATCGCCGCAACCGATAGGTGGACCAGTAATTGTTATATATACTCCGATTGTATCACAGTTGCTCAGGGTATCGAAATCGCACACCTGAACTTCCATGTACGCTGTTCCAACCCATGTGGGAACGCCGGAGACGATCCCCTGTACGCCGCCGCTGAACGTGCAACCGAAGGGTGGTTGTCCGAGGATCTTCGACCAGTCGTATGGCTCGATTCCGCCGACAGCCCAGAACTCGTAGTAGTATGGCTCATTGATAAGACCGTCGGGGAGTACGTAACTCTGAATGTGAAGATCACCGTCGCAGGCGTCACCGACGCCGTCGTCGTTCTCATCGTATTGATGTGGATTATGTGTGTCGAGACAGTTATCGCATGAGTCCCCGACGTTGTCATCATCGAAGTCGAGTTGCTGGAGATTGACTACGTATGGGCAGTTGTCCTCTTCGTTGGGGAAACCGTCGTCATCAATATCAGGATCACAGACATCACCCAGCCCATCGCCGTCGGTGTCGCTCTGATCGGGATTGTAAATAGTCGGGCAGTTGTCGTCAGGACACTCATTCTCGGGATGTCCGGGATCGCCATACCAGTCACCATCGCCGTCCACACACACGAGGTCGATAGCGAATTTGCTTATGGCGTAGATTCCCCATGTTCGCCCGGGCGCCATTTGCCGCCAGGAAAACCAGTGGATTCCCCAGTCCCACGTGTCACGTATACCGTATTCCATCGTGCTCTCGTCATACCCGATGCCTGTGACGAAATGATCTGTCCCGCCATCACCATCCGTGTCGACCAGGAGAACCATTGGCCGGTTGTTGTCAATCTCGTTCTTGTAATTCTCCCACCCGAACACTCCGAAGGTGTAGTCGCTTGCTTCCGACACAGCTTCCTGATCGACGAGATTGACGTACTCCATAAACGAAGGGCAGATATCCGACTGCCAGCTCCAGCCTAATTGATTGTAGTATGCACTCTGAGATGTGTGCATGAAGTCACCGACACAATTGTCAACATGTGCGCCGCCTGTCTCGGACCGGTCGGGGAGTATCGGCCCTGAGCCATCCAATGGACAGGAATAATCCTGATAGTGGTCGGTCCACGGTCGGTTGCAGATTGCCATGCCGTTGTCATCAGCCATCATTGCGTCGACCGCGTCCGTCTGTGTGGATGCATCACCCGGTACCAGATTCGGTTTGCTGTAGCCATCCCAGAATCCGATGACCATCCCTAACGCCGTCGGACCGCAGCCGTGATGCCAGATGTACGCGGGTACGTTGTATATGATCGTTTGCGATCTGGATACCGGTCGATTACCGCGATCCAAATCGTCCGGTGGGACAGGCCCGCTTGTGCTCTGCTGCGCGAAGACAACGTACGGACATGTAACTAAGAGAAGGAAAACGAGCTTAAGACTTCTTGCGAGCAAGGGTTCATGTTTCATCACGATCCTCCTGGCCGCGCCGGCCTATATGTAAGCACCAGCTGCCAGTTCGCCTACGAACAGGCTTCACATGGCTCAGGGCCGCCGGAGAATATGTACGATATCAGGTATACTACATCGTCGATGTCGATATCTTCAGAGCAATCGACGTCACCCGATTCCAAAGGATTGGGTGCAGGACCGTCCCCGAATACGTAGTTGAGGAGAAATACAACGTCGTCAATGTCGACGTCACCGCTGCCGTCAGCATCTCCACAAACGCCGGATAGCGCTGTCACGGTAATCGTGATGCCAAGCGTATCATATGTCGGGGGAGAATCTGAGTCATACATCTCGACGGAAATGAACGAAGTACCTTCCCACGACGGAACACCAGTAATCGTAGCAAGTTCACCGCCCGAAAACGCACAGCCGTAAGGCGGCTGGCCGAGAACCCTACTCCAGTAATAAGGCTCAACTCCGCCGACCGCCCAGAACTCGTAGTAGTACTGCTGGCCTATGTAGCCATCCGGAGGTTCGTAACTCTGAATATGCATTTCGCCATCGCAGGCATCGCCCACATCGTCGCTGTTCTCATCGTACTGATAGGGGTTGTAGACGCCGAGGCAGTTGTCGCAGGCATCACCGACTCCGTCTTCATCCTCATCGTCTTGATCGAGGTTGACGACGAGTGGGCAGTTATCCTGCTCGTTCAGGATACCGTCATCGTCTGCATCAGGATCACACACATCCCCCAGACTGTCCTCATCAGCATCGCTCTGATTCGGGTTCGGAGCATTTACGCAGTTATCACACGCATCGCCTACACCATCCTCATCGGTATCGATCTGGTCCGGATTCGATACAATGGGACAGTTGTCCATTGAATTGTAGATACCATCTTCGTCGGAGTCTTCTTCGGGTTGGATATTTTTGATCAGCGCCTCAATCATATAGTCGCAGCCTTCCCAGGTGCAGT
>DAOVLC010000172.1 GCA_030631455.1 Candidatus Zixiibacteriota bacterium | reverse complement strand
GACATATTCGAACAACTGAACGAGCAGATGGCGAGCAGCTTCCAGAACTTCGGGCATAGCGCAATTGAAGAGCTTGTGGAGATTGACAGGATATCAACACAGACATGGGAGCGACTCGGCTGGAGCATAGCTCACGCCCTTATTGATGTTGGGTTGCAGGCAATATGGAGAGTCATAACTGCAACAGGCAAAGAAATCGCTGCGAATACGGCTCTGATGGCCTCGGTAAATGCGTTGACAGCAGCATATATGGCGCTTGCGGCTGCGAAGGCGGCTGCCGGCGGATTTAACATCTTCAGTATCTTGCCTATACCCATACACGACAATCCTGTAATGGACGCGCTGGCGGTCAAGGACGGCAAGGATTATGCCAAGTTCTTCAGCATGGGAATGAGTCAGACCTTCCAGTCAACGGGTGTCAGTGCTGACAACCTGATCCGCAATCGTCTGGCAGCAGTGCAACCCGCCGAATCGACTGTGGTGGTCAAACAGTATTTCACAGGCAATGTCCTGACTGACGATTTCATGCGCAATCATGTGATACCAGCAACAGAAGAAGCGGCGGAGATAGGCAGGTCTAAACTGGCTCTTGAGCCTGAACTGGAAACGGGGGATTTAGATGGCATCAGTCATTAAGTTTTATACGCTCGGTTCTATGTCCGGAGTCAGTTGTCAGTCCGTTACATCTGAGGCGGCAACCCATCCAGTAGAGCATGCGCTCGACTTCAACCCGAACACATTCTGGAAGGCGACATCGACAACAACCCAGTATATCGAACTCGACCTCGGCGAGACCTATGCGATTGACAAGATTGGATTCGTAATTCACAACCACGAATCTCATAGTGGTGATTATGATTTCGAAGGTCGTCATTCCAACAACGGCGTGGACTGGACTCGGATAGATACCGGATTCAGCTATGATGCAACAGAGCACCTTATCATAATCGATATATCGGCGGGTGCAAGCAGGCAGTACTGGAAATTCGAATTCTACAGTCAGTCAACCATATTGGAGATCGCTCAACTCTGCTGTTTCAAGGAATGGGCACTCACTCTGGGCAATCAATACCCTGAAGATGACGCACACACATTCCTCAATCAGTCCCATTCTGATATGGTCGGCAACCGGCTCGTATGGGGTGGACACAGTGATCCATACACGGTTTTTACCCGAAGGTTCCTTTTCCCCGACAATACCGACTGGCTGAAGCTACGGAGCGCATTCGATGATTCATGTGGCATGCGATACCCGTTGTTCATTGATGAGGACGACGCTTTGTCATTCGTCCGCATAAATCAGGATAGCTTGCCCAAGAATGAAGTTGATTATCAACTATACCAGACTCAAATCAAGTTCCGGGAATTGGTGGTATCGTAATGCTCACATTGTCGTCTACATTTGAAGCTGATCGGTTCAAGCAGGGTACAAAACTCGATACGATTATCGCCTTTATAGATCAGGACGCTACGGTGTGGATATTCTCGACGGCGCCGGTGATTATCGACTATGAGGTTGGTGGTGTTACTTGGACACCCATTCCCTTGATCCGACGGACAAGCGGCATTTCCGAGGGGTTCGATCCGATCACTCGCAAATGGCAGGTGGGCGATGTTAAGATCACGCTGTCGAATATACCATTCCAGCGCGAAGATGGCGGCTCGGATATGCTTCGAGCATCAGACCTGCTGACTAATGTTGTCGGTTGTGATGTGACTATCTATCTGATTCCGAGTGGGCTGGACACGGTTCCCATATCTGACCTGCTGACTAAGTTCGTCGGCAGGATTCACGGTTCATGCGATTACGATATGACGAAGTGCGTATTGACATTGAAAGACAAGGGTGCCTACATCAACAAGTCTCTGCCCTTGACGACATTGCTCACGGATTACTCAAATGCGATAGATACAACGAAGTCGGTGCCTCTTGTGTATGGTTCGTTCACGCAGGAGTATGACTCGGAGAGTATGGGGGCAGGTAATGGACTGGCGAAGGGGTATAGGATTGACCGCGATATTGAACCTGAGTATGTTTTCGCCGATCATATCTTGAAGTCGCTCGACACACCGTATGTGACGGTACAATCGAAAATTCTCGCATATCCCAACAGCTTCTATAGCCCAGCCAACACCCCGTACTTCAGCACGATTGCTTTTCGAAAGGGTCTCGATCCCGGCTTTGTAATGCTCAATGCACCCTTTATGGCAAACGGCGAATTCCCATTTGAGGAAATGGGCAATTTCCCGTCCGAGCCATACGATGTGGGATCGCCCACATGGATCAACATAAATGTACCAAGCGGTGGCGTGACGGATAAAAGTTCAGCCTATGATGGTGATCCGAACACACGGGCGATCATCACTGACAATATTCGGGATAGCGGCGTGTCTCCGCCGTTAAGTAGTCGTGTGGGTGCTGGCTTTTGGGGTGTTAATTCTTCGGAGTCATTGTGGGCTATTCTCGACAGTCACAATCAGAAGCATTCCACTTTGCATCTCGACTATCGGAACGTCTCCACCCTTCTCTTTAATCCAGGCGGGGGAACCCACGCCGCAGCCTATATGTGTTATGGGGGAGGTGAGTGGGACGGTATATGGCAAATCTTTGCTAAGTATGGTTGGTTTGGTTATGAGAATTATCTTGACTGGAAGGATGTTCCCTTTGGCCCTCACTCTGTACGGGCGGAGGATATTACAGGCCAATACAATTACGGCAACCGTTCTCCGTTCGGTATCATCTGTATATCTTGGGCTCATGGCACATCAGGGGCAACGGGTGATGATGATCTCCACGCAGTTGGTGAGTTGCGGCTGCGCGTTCAGTTTCCCGAATTAGTCTTTCCCGAAGAGGCTTGGCTCTCTTGTGAGGGGCTGGCTTTCGGTTCATGGATTGACGGCGCTGGGCGCTCGAACGATTACAACGCCGGGAACTTGATCGAAGACCCCGCATTCATTATCGAATCATTGCTACGCGACTACCTTGATCTTGCGGATGATGATATCGACTATGAGAGTTTCGATACTGCTGCCGATGGTCTGGTTATCTCTCGGCTGAATATAGACTCACCCATTGATTCCAACAAGCTAATCAAGCAATTATCTGAGCAGTCAACCTTCTGCTATGTCTATTCGGGTGCTGGTAAGGCGCGACTGATCTCACTAACGAACGATGTGGACACCGTTGCAACGATCCCTTGGTCACATATCGGCAGCGCAGGTATCAAGGTCAACCAGACAGATCGCCTGGTCAACTATCTGGTTGTCGATAGCCGGTGGATTCCCGAGTTCAATGAGTTCACAGACCAGGATACCTATCAAGACACGGAGTCTCAAGATCAGAACAACAAAGGACAGACTACCGTCAAGTGGAAAAACATCAACGGCGATACGGCAGAGTATATCGCAGCCCATTACGCGCAATCACCCAATCATTTATGGTCACGACCGCATACGATTATCGAATTCGAGACTCTTGGATTCTCCTATGCTAATATCGAGCTTGGCGACAGAATCGAACTCGACTCTGAAAGTATAGATTCACAAATAAAGCTCTACGGTGGAACATGGTATGGGCACAAGTTCATGGTCACGGGCATAACTCAGTACACGGACAAGACGAGGATTGTTGCCATTGAATTAATATTCGGCTATCCGGGACAACTGGTTGCTGAGGCAACAGCCTCCGCGGTCGATCCGGCTGTTGTCTCTGCTGGTGGATACCCGTCTGCGAATATACCGGAGCCCGCCACTGCAATAGCAACAGCTATCGACCCCGAAGTGATTGCGGCGGACGCCGCGCTGATTGTAATCCCTGACGGTATCGCCAATGCACCCGCCACGGCTCTTGATCCCACAGTCGGGGATTCCCAGCCGCTTGTAGTTACACCGGGGATCGCAAATGCCACCGCTTCTGCACGGAATACGTGGGTCGATTTGCCACAAGGGTTCGACTACAGACTGCCCCTGCATTCGCATGCAATCGGACACTGGCGATTCGAAAGCGATCTGACTGACGAATCATCAAATAGCAATGACTTAACGGGTGTGAATATCGAGGCTGGGGATTACGTTGTGGGATACACCACACCCGACATAGACACGGCGCTGGATTTGGATGTTACCGAGTATTGTTATATCGCCGCAGCGGACGCGAGCGACTTCGATCCATTCCAGAGCAGCTTTACCGTCGAGGCTATTTTCTCGACTACCGATGTGGACGTTTCACAGATATTGATTGGCAAGTGGAACGGCTGGAAGCCGTGGAATGGCTATCAGCTTCGCATAGACTATGGTCGGATCACATTTACGCTCGGCGCGGGCACGTCGTATGTCAAAGAGATTCATTCAAACCACAATACGTTTGCGAACGGTGACTGGGTTTATGTGGCCGTAGTTGTGGATAGGGTCAACCATGTAATGAAGCTCTACGAGAACGGTATCTGGAATAGCATCATGGACGTGGACATATCGGACTTCGCGGGCAAGTCGATTATGCCTGAATTCAACAACCTCATCGTGGGCGACATGAACGGCAAGCTCGACGAAGCGACTTTGATACGACATGCGCTGACACAGCACAATATCTTTGAGCGCGGGCAAGGTGTGGTGATCCGGGATAACTGGGCATTGGATTTCTCGGGCGACCCGGAATGCTATGGCAAGGTTCTTTATGATGAGGGCTTGAATTGCCTGACGGGTTTTAGTGTTGAGACGTGGATCAAGCGTGAGAACGTGCTCGAAGACAACTCAATGAGATTAATAGGTAAGCAAGCTGACGCCTTGTCATATCCCCAGGATGCAGACTGGGCACTT
>DAOVLC010000085.1 GCA_030631455.1 Candidatus Zixiibacteriota bacterium | reverse complement strand
GTATCGACGGATTTGCTGAAATATCCAACGCTGACAGGTACTGCTGAGTAGTACAGTATGATATTCGGTACCGGCTGATCGAGGGAGTCGATCACCCAGCCACTGACCACAATCGACCTGTTCACCGCAACTGTATCTTCATCTACCTCGTACATGAACCTGTTGAACTCCAGGTTCTCGTGCCAGAATGGATCATCACCGTGATCGCCGTCACCATCACCGACCAGCGTTTCATCACCACACCCAGCCAGCATCAACATAGCCGCTACCGCGAGTAATCCAACCCGGGCGAATGCTGACCATTTCTTCAGTATCTTCTCGAACATATTCGGTTACTCCTTATCCTGATACTTGCACTCGTGATGGGTTATCATCCCCCGTTTGAGGCCAAGCTGCTTTCTACGACCGTCGGAGTGACGAAGATAACCAGATCGCGGTTTTCAATTCTCTTCTTAGTGTATTTGAACAGATAACCGATAATCGGAATATCCTTGAGTACCGGCACTCCCGACTCATTCTCGATCAGATCCTGAGTAGTGAGGCCACCGATGACTACAGTCTGGCCGTTCTCCACTACAACGTTTGTCTCAGCATTGTTTGTGTTTATGATCAACCCATTGGGATCGAATTCGTACGTGGAGCGCTCTGGCATGAGGTGCATCAGGATACGGTTCTCCGAAGTGATATGTGGAGTAACCCTCAGTATCGTACCAACTTCTTCGTATGTGATGACGACGTTACCTGACCCGTCGAACTGCTTGATCGGTATCTTCTGACCCATTTGTATGCGAGCCTCTTTGTTGTCGACCGTCGTGATTTCAGGATGGGCCAGGATCTTGCCTCTTCCATCAGATATCAACGCTGCTATCTTTGTCTGTAGATTCCAACCCTTCTGGACGGTTCCGAATGTGAAGTCAACGATCGGGTCGAGAACTTTGTCCGCCCCCAGCACCCTCGTCTCTGAATCATACTGGGTACCGTCAGCCATCGTCTCGCTGGTGAGAATATCCCAGTTCACGCCGATTTCCTCGAGAGCAGTCGAAGACACTTCAACGAGCTGCGTCGAGATCTTTATTTGCGCAGTTTCGCAATCGAGTTCTTTAACGAACGCCTCGACTTTTGAGAGGTTACTGGGAATGTCCTGGACAATGAGAGAATTGGTCCGGGCATCGATCTCAACTCCTCCTCTTGCGCTCAGAAGTGACTTGACGGGTATCACGAGATCAGCAGCCTGGGCATTATCCACATCGATAATCCTGCTCTCAAGCGGTACAATTGCATTCTGCTGGGAAGCATGCATTTGCTCTGACTGTGATTCCTTCATCCAGTCCTCAGTAGGAAGCACCCTGATATAGCCTTTTTCCTTGACGGCCGTCAGGTTGTAGGTCTTCGTAAGTATATCCAGTGCCTGCTGCCATGAGACGTTCTTCAGGCTCAAAGTCACATTCCCTTCGACCTGAGGAGCCGTCACCAGATTGACCTGTCCGTAGTCCGCAAGAAAGTTGAGCACGGATGTGACCTCAGCGTTCTGGAAGTTGAGTGTCTCAATCGGTTTGTTAGGATTCGAAACACCGCTCTGGCTTACTACTGCAGGCGCAAGGGAGAAAAACACGAGCGCCACTACCAGGACTGTTGATGTTGCTGAAATGAGAATCTTAAACCGCATTTTATCACCTCTTCACTATTCAGTTTCGAGTCTCAGTGCAATAGTGCGGCTCCAGCCGTACTCTTTTATCTGAAAGATTATCTTATCCTGACCAATCTGTACCACGTAACCGTTCTTGACCTGATCTCCATCCTTCAGGATATACGCATATCCTTCAAAGTCCTCGAGTAGCGCGCTCGATCCGTCGGGGGCATTCAGCACGCCAACCAGGCGAAGCGTTCCCACATTCGGTATTTCGCCCGGCATATAGCCTGCACGTGACCTGTCGACCAGCTGTGTAAACGGGTCACGTCTTCCCCAGGATTGATACTCAATGATCTTCCGTTTCGGGAATCGATCCGCAAGGGTCCCGGATGTCTTTGTCGGGCGGTCCGGATTCTTCCTATATGTATCATTTTCCTGCGTAGCCTTCTGCTTTGGAGGCACACTACCGGGCGCTTTCGGCTTCGAATCCTCAGAACCCGAGTCGGTACCCGGATCAGCAGCAGGACTTGCCGGTTCAAGTTTTGCAGCAGAATCGGTTAACTCCTTTACCGAGACATCACCTTTGATTTCGGTGGTAATCCTGGGTTGAGGAACAAACTCAGCTTCTTCAGTCTTTGTGGAGGTTGTCACTCCTGGCTTCGCTGCCAGCTCTTCCGACTCAGTCTGCGCCGGAAGCTGGCTGAACTTGGGTTGAGACTCCTGCGCCTCTATGGGAAATCTCGGCCCGTCATCGCTCTCGCCCGAAACGGCCGTGCTAACCAGCACAGGCTTCTCGATTGCTTGTCTGTTTCCCTCTGTGGCAGCCGGTTCAAAGACTGTTTCTGCTTTCTCTGGCAGAACTTCTCTCTGATCGGATTCCGGAGCGGTGCCCAAAGCAAGCTGTATCTTCTCTGCTTCCGACAACGGCTGAGCACACCAGAACGGGAACTCAGTGTCATCGGGAGTGGCAATAACCAGCGTCACATAGTTACGATCCCGTTTTACTTTGTAAGCGACTCTGCCCTTCACATCAAGCACAACGCGAACAACCTTCTCGGGCTTCACCGAGAACTGGCTCGTGCGTATGCTGGTAATTGTCCCACTGGGGAGATCTTTGAAATTATAGCGTGGAAGCTTGTGATATGCATCCTTCAGATCGATCACGACTCGATATGGCTTGCCAGCGCCCGGCTCGACAATCTGATGATCGATTTCAACAGCGTCGGATGCGTATATTGTCAGTTCGGTAAACTCGCCCTGCTTTTTGAGGCTCACATTGTCTACCGTGACAGTTGCCGATGAAACAGCCGGGATGAGCAGAAACAGCCCGACTACCGTAATCTTCAATAGAGTATAATTCATAAGCACACCTACTGACTAGCTACACTCAGTTTATCTTCTGGTAAGACGAAGTAGGTCGAAAGAACCATCGTCGCTTCCAGGCTCTTCGAATCGTGTATCGCCCGTTTGTCTTTAGTATTTTGCATTGATGTTTCCGGAATTCCATTAACCTTCACATCGCGCACGTTCGTTATGAATGGGAAGTTCGCGATGCTCGCCAGGAATTCTCCAAGCTCATGATATGTTCCTGTGAACTTCAGTTTGTAGTCTGCGACGCTGAAATACGGTGCTTTCTTCGTGGACAGAGGCTCCAACTCAAGGAGTCTCGACTGTGTGACTGCAGACGCAGAATGCAATTGTATCAGGAACTTGGGAACCAGGTTCTCTTCGGGTAACAAGAGCTCGATCATCGTGTAACGATCCCGCAAAACGTCGTACTCGGCCTTGAGTCCATCGAGGCTCTTAGCTTTTAATTCCACAGCTTTCAGATCTGTCATTATCGACTCATACTTGCTTCTCTTTGAAGCAAGTTCAGCATCATTTGCCGAGTATATCCGAGAATGCCAGAAATAGATCACGAGGAAAAAGCCCATCAACGCAAGGGCGATTTTCTGTGTCTTCGGATCCTTTAAGTCCATCGATTCCTCCGTCCGCTATCTTTCAGCAATGGTAGGTGACCAGACATCTTCCATCGGCTCCATCTGATCCAGCGCTTTATCAAACACCAGGTCACACATGACTCTGAACTTGTAGGCGCTTATACCCATCACTTCTTCCTCTTTTGCAAAAGCAAGATCGATGTTATCGAAATAGTCAGATTTCATCAAACCTATTAACAATGAAGCGACACTGTTCAACGTGAATGCATAACCTTCTATCTCTGTTGGAGCCGGTTTATCGAACATAACGAATTCTTCTGTCTGAGTCGTGTCCGCCGCTTCCTGTCCGGGAACGTTTCTTGGAACCGGCTGAACTCTTCCGACCTCTTCGGATCCCGCCACCCTGGTCAACCACAGGAAGTCAGGAACTCTCACATTAAGATCCTGCAACACATTCACCCAGGTCGATCTGTAGCGATCGAGCTTCTCGACAGCCTCCATCCGAAGAATGATTTTTTCCTTCAACTCCGTCAGTCTGTCGATCAGTTTGATATCCTCCTGGAGACGCAACTTCTCTGCGCCAGCCTTGGCGATATTCTGATCGAGTGACGAGAGTTGATAGTTCTGGTGAAAAGTCACAGCGACCAGAAGCAGCACGATCGCTCCGGCACCGATTGCGGAGTAGATCACTCTCTTGTCAAAGCGAAACGTCGTCGCGCGTTTGCGATATTCTTTTGGAAGCAGGTTTACTTCTATCATGACGCTACTTCACCTTTCTGGCTGCCAGTCCGATAGGCACCGCCAGAAGCGGCGCGATTCTCTCAGGCTGTATGTAGCTGAACATATCCGGGTCGTACTCTATATTCCTCAACGGGTTAGCTATCTCTATCGGCACGTTCAGCTTCGACTGTATGAATTCTGGTAGATATGGTATCAAAGCAGCGCCGCCGGAGAGAATTATCCAGTCTATAGTATTGACTTTCGCAAGAGACTTGAAATAGGAGAACGCTACTTCGATGCCTGACATCATCTCTTCTACTGAGCTGACAATAGTTGCCTTCAGCATATCCTGATCGATCGAGGATTCCATCTCCCCTCTGATAGCTTTGGCGGTCAACTCCTGATTGAGCCTGAACTCCCTCTGGATAGTATCGTAGATCATCCTTGCACCGGCTGAGACGTCACGTGTAGAGTGGTACTTACCGTCCTTCACGAACGTGATGTTCGTCACGTCGTACCCGATATTCACGAGCGCGGTCACCCTGTCCGGATCGATATCGTAGTTGATCTCATACGAATTGAGGATGGCAAAAGCATCCGTATCAACCAGCACCGGTTTGAGCCCGGCATCCTGAATAACATCAAGATACGAAGTGAGAAACTCGTTTCTCGCAGCCACGAGAAGGACGTCCATTTTGTTCAGCTCGTCATCTACGTTGACGATATGATAGTCCATAGTGACATCCTCGACGTCGAAGGGCGCTCGCTGCTCCGCTTCGAAGAGAATCGCCTGCTCTGCTTCGGCGCCACTCTTCTTGTCAATCGTGATCTTATCAGTTAGAACGCCGTGCCCGGAGATCGATAAAACAACTTCTTTGATCTTCGGATCCGTCTGTTCGACCAGACTCTGGATATTGAAGATCACCGCATCGCGGTCCTTAATCTCTTCGGACACGATCGCCTCAACGGGCAGATCTCGGATTCCCATGGCGCGAATCGCGTAATTGCCACCATGGTTCTCCATCTTGACAAGCTTGATAGAGGAAGCGCCTATGTCGAGACCGACAGTGGTGTTGCTTCTGGTTCCAAATAACATGCTGTTATCTCACCTCAGGTTTGTATCACTGACTGGGTCTCGGAGACCCGGTTATAGGCTCGAAGCCATACTACTTGTTAAAAAACCTTTTCTCGTACAGTCTTATTATCGTCTTGCCATCACAAAAATTGAGCCTGAGTGTGAAAAAACAGAACAAACTTGGATGTCAGGGCAGAGCAAAAAGAAGCCCCCCCAGACGGGGGGGCCACCCAAACAGGAAAGGAGGAAGGAATGGGCTTAGCTTTCCATGTATTCTATCGCTACTCTTCCTGTTGCGGGAAGGACAGATATGGTAAATGTCTGGTATATCTCATCAGTGTAGTGCAAGCCCATAATGTGTCCCCAGTCGGCGGCTCTGCCGTTTGGGTAAAAACAGATGGCTCTATCCGACGGTGATGCAAAAAGATAGTCGATTTCGGCCGCAATCGAGTCGACAGCAACCACCGAATCGCCATAATCGAACGTAAACGACGATTTGTTGACGATGTCCTTGAACACAGTGAACGTGCCGCGCTCAGTGTCGAAATCCACCCCATACTGACACTGCTTCGCGATTGCAGAAGAGCGCGCCAGGCGAAGCGCAGAAACGATCTCATTGGAGACGGAGTGCCACCGAATCTTTTGGAGAGCGCCTGCGAATTCTGGCACTGCCATGGCCGCAATAAGACCGATCAAAACAGTTACGATTACGAGCTCGATCATTGTGAAGCCGGATTTGTGTCTGATATTCATCATAAACCTACCTCATCGAAAGCTATTAGATTCTGACAGACCAGTATGCAAGCGCTATGCCTCATGTCGCTTTTTCGCCTGAAACACACAGCCACATGTACTGCAATATGTTACGGAAACCGCTGATATGCCCTCCGGTGCCAAGTGTATCTTTTCGCAGGATTTCCGACAACATACTGTGGGACGAATCCCATATCGGGTGTTATGATTGCAAGCTTGGAACGTATGACACAACCAAGAGTTATCTATATATGTACAGATTGTCGTATGAGATTGACAATTCTACGATTATGCGTATCTTTGTGATGAGGACTGACCGCAAGCAAGACTAATGAGAGGAGTTATATGATACGCCAGAGACTCTTGACGGTATTGGTACTTCTTGGGCTGCTTCCAATAGCGAGCACTGCCCTGAGCAGATCTGTCCCTATCGAGATTCCGGATGAATTCTCGCGCCCCAAATCAGCAGAGGTCCTT
>DAOVLC010000421.1 GCA_030631455.1 Candidatus Zixiibacteriota bacterium | reverse complement strand
TAGCACCAGATACACTACATCGTCGATGTCTATAGAGCAGCTGTTATCCGAATCCCCTGTGTTAAGCGGCGTCGGCGCAGGGCCTTCCGAGAAGATGTAGCTAATCAAATAGATGGCGTCGTCCACATCGACACCGCCCGAGGCATCAGCATCACCAGGCATGTAACTGCCAATGTTTACAAATATCGAATAATCAGCCTGTTCCGAGTGGAAAGCGTCGTCCTGTGCCCTTACCGTAAAGAAAACCGGGCCAGCCTGAAGTGGCATCCCGGTAATCATCCCGGTTGTGGGATTCAGTGAAAGCCCATCTGGCAAGCTGCCGGAGACAATGCTGAACGAATACGGCTCGCTGCCTCCCCGGGCAATTACGGAATCGAGATATGGAACGTATTGTGTTGCGCCAGCGAGCGGATCGTAAATCAGATGAAAGCCGTAACCCTCGGATATGTCAGTCTTGAGGATCCAATCGTATCGATCGACGTAAACCGACACCGGGGGGCCTGACGCGTCATTAACGAAGAGAATGAAATTCTGTTCTCGCTGATTGTTATCGACGACGAACTGGTGGTATACTGTCCCATCATACACCTCGATGTCAACCGGTAGATCAAAAACCTGCGGATCGGAACTCTGGCCCTGGCGCAAGTGCAGGTAAATTACGTAGTCATCAGATCCGTACTGATCGTACGTGAAAGAGTAGTAATACAGCGGGTAATACTCGCCGAAAACCCAGTCATCGAAAAACTGATACAGGCTAATGCCTGAAACATCTTCGCAGAGATCTCTGAATTCGAGCGTGGTGATGTCCCCCCACTTGTATCGTGGATCGTCGCCGTAGGTTTCCAGAATATCGAAGAATGTCGCATCACCGACAACATGCCTTAGCATATGGAGTACCCATGCGCCTTTATCGTAGACGCGTCGGCTTGCATCTGACGGGCTCTTTCGAGACGCTCTGCCTTACCGATCCGGCACATATCGTGACACTCCTGAATATGTGTGCGGAGTTCGTCAGGAGACATCTGATTCATATCTGAAGCCGTAATGATTCTGTGCTGATGACCGGTCCGATCGTCATCGGCGATTGCATCCACTCCGACAAGAACGGTCAAGCAGAGAAAAACGATGAGGTAAGACAGAAAGCGCACGGAGACCTCCATTCGTGTTAGGCAAGTTATTGCCAGAACATTATGATTATCGGTCAAGTTCCTCACGAAAGCAGGTATTTATGCTACCCAGACCTGCATGAGCAGTAGTCGGTGCAGCGCAGGTGATTCATCTGCTTCGATAAACTCATCCTCCTGCGCTACACCCAACTCCAAGATATAACATGACTGTGATTTGTCAATGTCTATGTGCTTACGGTAGTGCAAGCAGAGTAATACAGGAACCTGGCACAACAACACACTTCACTGATAGCAGCGACTGCGGCCGGGTTTTTCGGAGACTGGGTAGAAAAGAGCTTAGATATGACTGTTAATTCTGCTGTTACCAAATGACCGCCTTCGCGGAGACATGTCGGTAGGATTTAATGAATTCGATGTTACAAGAAAAGCCCCTGCCGATGGCAGGGGCTTCATATATAGCAGCTTGAGAATTCGGTTTAGTACATGTCGCCGTAACCGCCACCCGGAGGCATTCCCGGAGGCATTCCAGCAGCATCTTTCTTCTCAGGCTTGTCAGTGACCATCGCTTCGGTGGTCAGAAGCAGCGCGGAGATAGAGGCCGCGTTTTCCAGAGCAGTACGAGTGACCTTTGTCGGGTCGATCACACCGGCTGCAAACATGTCGACATAATCATCAGTCTCTGCGTTGTATCCAAATGGGCCTTCCCCGTTGCGGATCTTATTGAGAACGATCGGGCCTTCCACACCGGCATTTTCGGAGATGAAACGAGTCGGCGCCTCAAGCGCTTTGCGAATGATGTTGACACCGACAGCTTCGTCACCGTCGAGCTTCAACTTATCGAGAGAGGGGATCACACGAAGGAACGCAACGCCGCCACCCGGAACGATGCCTTCCTCGACAGCCGCACGGGTCGCGTGGAGAGCATCCTCGACACGAGCTTTCTTCTCCTTCATCTCGGTCTCGGTAGCCGCACCAACATTGATAACAGCCACTCCGCCTGCCAGCTTGGCCAGACGCTCCTGCAGCTTTTCGCTATCGTAGTCCGAAGTCGTGTCATCGATCTGCTTGCGGATCGACTGGATCCGACCTTTGATGTCCTCGCTCTTGCCGAAACCTTCGACTATAGTAGTGTTGTCTTTGTCGATGGTGATTTTCTTCGCCTGACCGAGGTCAGAAATAACGGCATTTTCGAGTTTGAAGCCGAGTTCTTCGGAGATAACCTTGCCACCGGTGAGGACTGCGATATCCTCGAGCATGGCCTTGCGGCGATCACCGAACCCCGGAGCCTTGACGGAACAGACCTTCAGCGTTCCACGCAGCTTGTTAACCACCAGCGTAGCAAGAGCTTCACCGTCAATATCTACGGCCACAATCAACAGCGGCTTGCTGGTCTGAGCGGTTTTCTCGAGTACCGGCAGACGGTACTTCATCGATGATAT
>DAOVLC010000416.1 GCA_030631455.1 Candidatus Zixiibacteriota bacterium | reverse complement strand
ATCGCAAATCCTACAATAGCTTCCCAACAGCCGCGCGTTAATTTTCCACTCTTTTTTCCGATATAATATGCAGTGTCGGTAGGCCGCACCGAAGGCCTATCATTACTTATGAGGTAAACTAATGACGTACAACGAAAAAGAGACTGACACCAAAGACTCGACCTCGAAGATTTTTGTTGGGAAAGCTAAGCAAGGAGATAAGCATTCAGTAGGTACTGATGCGAAC
The DNA here is from genome assembly GCA_030631455.1 of Candidatus Zixiibacteriota bacterium. GTDB lineage: Bacteria > Zixibacteria > MSB-5A5 > JAABVY01 > JAHJOQ01 > DAOVLC01. The sequence continues at coordinate 2,387 of DAOVLC010000416.1, read as the reverse complement.
GACTTTGACCCTCTCTCAGCACTCGAGTCGGACTTCGCAACGATCGAACACAAGCACCCACGGCTTGTGGACCAGGAGACAAAGTTCGAGGCGAGAAGCACAGACCTGCGCGCTGTACTCGAAATCTCCAAAGCCATAAACTCAACACTCATCCTTGATGACATCTTGCAGATGGTGATGAAACGAGCGATCGAGCTGTTGCAGGCTGAGCGTGGATTTCTGATGCTGCTCGATGATAATGACAAGCTGCAATTCAAGACCGTGCACAATATCCAGAGAGAGACGCAGCCAGATGAAGAACTGAAGATTTCGAATTCTATTGCAAATGAGGTTGTTACGACCGGGAAACCGGTTTTTGCCTCTGACGCTCAGGCTGACGAACGGTTTGCCAGGCAGAAGAGCATTCTCGAATTGCATCTCCGTTCCATCATGTGTGTACCTCTCAAAATCAAAGAGAAGATCATCGGAGTCGTGTACCTCGACAACAGCTCGGATGCGAAGATCTTTCTTCAAAGTGATTTATACCTGTTTCAACTTTTCGCCGAGCAGGCCTCTATTGCGATTGAGAATGCGAAGCTGTATGAGAGTTTGCTAAAACTCAAGCGTTACAACGAAAACGTAGTCGACAAGACCCCTGTCGGCATAATCGCCGTGGATCGGAATCTCAATGTGAAAACGCTCAATTCCGCTGCCGCCAAGATACTGACCGGTTCGGGGGCTAAGTCGATGAAGTACGACCCGCATTCAGCGCCCATCTCGTTTATGTCGCTATGGCCGGAGGATAGTCGCAAGCATTGGGAGAATATGGCCGATGGTGTGCTGAGCACAGGCAAACAGTACCAGGATAACAAGTACTACCACCATGTCGGAGAAGAACAGAAAGTGCTGACTGTCAAAATAAGCCTCCTGGACGAAGGTGCCGGCGACAGCAGCGGGATCATAGCTGTGATTGAAGACATCACAGAGAAGGCCGTACTCGAAAACTACGTGCTTATGTCCGAAAGACTCGTTGCCAAAGGCGAGATGGCCGCCTCAATCGGCCATGAGTTGAACAACTACCTGACAATCATATCGAATAACGCCGAACTGTTGAAGCTGAACGTCAAGCGCGGCGTTCTCGACAAACTCGACAAGAATGTAAGCTCTATCTTCAGCAATATCGACAAGATCAAGCGATTTACGGATGGATTGATGGATTTCTCGAAACTTGAAGCCGATATCGTAACCTACGAAGTCAAGAACCTTATAGAAGAGCTTCTGTTCTCCATCAAGCCACACAGAATACTGAGAAACATCGAAATAGACGTTGAGATTCCACGCGACTTGCCACCTGTAGAGTTAGATGTCGGACAGATGCACCAGGTTCTTCTGAATCTGATAAATAACGCCGTCGAGGCAATCGACCCTGAGCAGACTAAGTCGGGCAAGATACAGATATTGGTCGCCCACGATAAACCGGCGGGTCGGATTTCAATCGAAATCTCCGATAACGGACCGGGAGTCAGGGTCGATGACATCGAGGCAATCTTTGAGCCGAGATTCACGACCAAGAAAAAGGGTCACGGCCTTGGACTGTCCAACTGCAAAAGGATTATCGAGAGCCACTCAGGGGAGATCACAGTCATCTCCGACGGTATCGAAGGCGCCACCTTCCGTATCGTACTGCCAATCAGGCAACCAAAATCAGAGACTAAATGAACGACGCGAAGTTCAGGTTTCCTGAGAGATACACCGTTCTTGCCGCCCTCGGAGGGGGGGGCGGTGGGAACGTCTACGAGGTCGAAGACAATTACCTCGGCAGAAAGCTTGCCCTGAAACTGCTGAATCCCGCTGAAGATGGATCGGCTGACGAAGAAGCGTTCCAGTCGGAGTTCCTGCTGTCGGCGACCGTATCACATCCGAATCTTGTAAGAGTGCTTGACTATGGTTACGACGATGGAAATCACCCGTTCTTCACGATGGAGATTGCCGAGGGAGATGAGATCAATGTGGGCGTTCTGTTCAGAAGCGAGGAGGTTTTCCTCCAATTCCTGGACAGGATATGTTCTGCGCTCGGACTACTGCATCATTTCGGGTATTTCCACAATGATCTGAAGCCGGCGAACATCCGTGCGAAGTGGGATGAGTCGGAGCCAGCGGTCAAGATTCTGGACTTCGGTCTGACGAGAAAATACGATCCGTCGCGTGCCAGAGAGCTTGGCGGAACCGTCGAGTACATGGCCCCCGAGATCTTCCAATCCGGGGCACCGTCACCACAGAGCGACGTGTACGGCCTCGGGATAGTATTGTATCAACTCGCTGCAGGAAGATTGCCATTCAGCTACCCTGACCCGCTGGATGTCATATCCGGCCATATCGAGCGCGATGTTCCGCCGATGCACCCGATT
>DAOVLC010000271.1 GCA_030631455.1 Candidatus Zixiibacteriota bacterium | reverse complement strand
CTTACATTCCAGGAAGATCCCGACCCGGATCCAGGGGAAAACGTTCTGGTTGGCTACAAGTTGGACAAATCACCGATTTTCGACGGTCAGGATAAGGGTGAAGAAGACTGGGGAACCAGCGAGTTGTTCGTTTCGGAAGTCGCTCTCACTAACATCCGCGGAGAAGACAACCTTATCGGCACAATGTCAACGCCGGTTACACTTCGAGCCGGATACGATGAAGAATATGTCTACTTCATGGTCAAATGGAAAGAAGAGCACATAGGGTTCAATCCGGCACAAAACAATTACCCCGACAGATGGAGATATGACAGAGATAGCACCTACTGGAAGCAACAGTTTAATGAAGATCAGCTCTTCATATACTGGGATATCTCAGGCATTACCGATTGGAAAACACAGGGCGCCGCTCTCTTATATCATGACAGCGACAGCTCCATCTATCTCGATCAACCGGGTATGGTGGACGTCTGGCACTGGATGGCAGGCAGAACCGGTCTTATCGGGTATTTCGACGACGGATTTATTCTGCATGACGAAGCGACCCTGTTTGGTATACAGCCCGATCAGGGGACTGCTGCGTACATAGCCAATATCCAGGACAGCCTGCCGAAATGGATGCACAGGGAAGACCCAAACTTCGGCGGTTCACCTCCGTTCAATATGTGGGACGCCACCCCGTTTAATGCAGGCGCCGCTTGGGATGACAACGCAACGATTCTCGGATATGTAACAGTGCTGCCTCTCGGGAGCCGCGCGGATTTTGAGTGCAACCGCATGGGCTGGGCGATTGGCTTCCCGGATCACTGGGTTGTTGAATTCAGAAGGCTTCGGAATACCGGGCATGGCGACGATGTCCAGTTTTAACAGGAGATAGAGATGAAAGTTAAATTCGAATTGTATGTTCTTTGTCTCCTGGCTCTGGGCGTGATCGCAATCTTTGCCGGATGCGGGAGCGAAGGACCGGAAGGCACCATAGGTGACGATGGACTTCGTGGTGACACGGGAGCCAGCTACGTATCCTTACCCCCAGCGGACAGGATTTTCTCGCTCGCGATATTCAACGGCAGTGTCGCTCACACGGGCAACACAGCTATTCTCCTCACGGCCGACACCTCTGTGGAGCCAAATGGCGATGTCTTGATCATGGACAGTGTTACAAGACCCCCGGCGATTGATGGTATAGATGATGGCTCCGGCGTGTGGGGCGATCATCTTGCCGATATAGAGATTAGCCGCAATCCTAACGCGGACAACTTCATTCGTTCTGCCAAGATGCGGGCAGCCTACGATGATGACTATGTCTATTTTCTGATTCAATGGACTGAAGTTGAGAATGCTGATCCCCCGTTTGAGGTGAGTGGCAACAATCAACACCGCACATGGAGATTCGATGGCGAAGACTGGGGCCGGAGGAGCGAACGGGAAGACAAGGTTGCCCTATTCTGGCTGATCCAGGGCGATACGGCCAATACGGAGCTGTGGCAAGGATACGGTTGTGGAATAGCATGCCATGCTGGCAGACAGACAGGCATGTTCACAACCGACGATACGACTGACATTGACGCATGGGTCTGGGGATCGGTGACTTCCGATCCGGTCGGTTTTGCAGTCGATGGTGTAGTTGGCTATCAGACTGACACCGAAAACAATCCGGATGGCTTCAGTATCGACGCGGGCGCCCATACGTGGCTTAACAACTCTGCCGGTGACGGGCTTCCGGCCTTTCAGCACAAGACTGGTCCGGACTACGGTGGTTCCTATCCCGTATTCATGTGGGAGGTCGACGGTTTCGATATTAACGCCGCATGGGAGGTAGGCGCAACGATTCCCGGTGTGGTGATGTCCTATCCGGGTTATTCGGCGGCCGACCTGTTCGCCAAGGGGCGATACGAAAACGGGACATGGACTGTCGAAATAGTAAGAGCCAGAAACACAAAGAATCTCGACGATGTCGTGTTCTAAGCTATAATATGTCATTTGACTTACGGACGGCTTCGATTTCGAAGCCGTTCTTTTTTTCTCCACCATCTTCAGTCGATAACTGTCTTTCTTCGCTATTGATGCTAAAGGTAATGGATGATGATTCCGTTTAAGATACTGTAGGACACGACGAAAGGAAATCGGTGATAAAGCGCATTGACACGATCATTCTTCTCGTGAAAAGCATCGAAAAGTCTGTAAGGTTCTACAAGGAGAAGATCGGTATACCACTCAGATTCAAGAGCCCGGGCTGGGCTGAATTCGTGATTGGAGACGTTCACCTGGCACTTCATCGACAAGACGGCGAGCTAGCGACAGAAGATGTCCCAATGCCTGCAGTCGGCGTCTCCGTGAATCTCGAAGTAGATGACATCGATGAGATGCTTATTCGGCTGGTCTCTCATGGTATCGATTCTGTTGGCGGCGTGAAGGATTACGAGTTCGGGCGCTATTTCTTCATCACCGACCCGGATGGATACATAGTCGGATTCCGCGAGTACAAGAAGGAATATTCCGCACAACTGCCATCCTGACACCAGATCAAAATCTCCCGCATATTCTCGCGGGCAACTTCGCATTTGATATTCTCGCACGAATTGGTTATAATGCGTTATGCTAAAGAAGGCCGTGAAGGCAGTTCTGTTCGATGTTGGGCAGCCGCTGGTCGAAGACTCCGCAATTGACGAGTATTGGAATCGGTGGCTTGCGGGGTTCCTGTCGGATCATTTCGGCCGGGAGATCACTCTGCGGGAGATATTGGAGAAGCAGGACGAAGCGATCAAGTGCTATGCGCCCTCGATATTCTCCTACGTGATCTGGCGCTATGTACAGCCTGACACGGAGCTTTTCCAAGATATAAGAGGCAGATTCGAGACACTCGATTATCCGAGTCTGCTTACGGTCAGACCGGAAGCGGTCGAGGTCTGCAGGAAATTGTCGGAGAAGTACGTGCTTGCGACGGCGGCCAATCAGCCAGTAATCACCACGGAAATCCTGGAGAATGCCGGGGTGCTGAAACACTTTGCTTTCAAAGAGATGTCTGCCGGGATAGGATACTCGAAACCGGACTTGAGATTCTTCACATATATATTGGATCAGATAGGCATACGGCCTGAAAACGCTGTCATGGTCGGAGACAGACAGGATAACGACATCGTCCCCGCCAAAATGCTCGGGATGTATGCACTACGATGGAAAGGTGGACTTTTCAAGGATCAAGAAATCAGGCTGCCATCGGAGGAGCCTGACGGTGAATTGACATCATTGCACGAACTCCCGGAGCTTATCGAAAAGCTTGATTCAGAGTAGCTGAGAAGCGCATTACATTCAAAATACACTAAGGGGTAACCATGCTGGCGAAAATTCTTTCATCGGCTGTTTTGGGCATTGACGCTTATACCGGTGAGGTTGAGGCGGATATTACTCAGATGCTGCCGACGTTTACGACAGTCGGCCTTCCCGATGGCGCGGTCAAAGAATCGAAAGAACGCGTGATGTCGGCCATCAAGAACTCTGACTTCGTTTTCCCAAACAAGAAGATCACTATCAATCTTGCACCGGCGGACGTTCGGAAGGAAGGTTCGGCATTCGATCTTCCGATTGCTGTGGGAATTCTCAGCGCAACCGGTCAGGTCATGCGCGAGGATTTATCCGATATCGTTGTCCTCGGAGAACTCTCTCTGGACGGGTCGCTTCGCCCGGTCTCCGGGATTCTTCCGATGGCGATGCAGGCCAAGAACGCGGGGTTGAAGGGTCTGCTTGTGCCGGAAGAGAATGCGATGGAAGCGGCAATGGCCGATGGTCTCAGCGTCTATCCTG
>DAOVLC010000073.1 GCA_030631455.1 Candidatus Zixiibacteriota bacterium | reverse complement strand
CGATTATCAAAGCGGGCTCGAAGTAGGAATGTACATCCTGCTTGCCGAGCTTTCGGGTGAAATCGAGTCGAAACGCAAGATTGTGTTTGCTGTGGTGGGGCGAGAATGAGACAATTTGTGATCGTTGCTTTGCTGTTTGCATCGTCTTCCTGCGCGCAAGCCGCATTCAGCCAGCCTACTACATCGCCTGCACTTGCAGCCTGCGGAGAAACTCTCGCGAGCCGACATTTCACGGCAGCCATGATGCTGCATACGCCTGCCACGATATGTTTCTCAAATGGCATGGACGTGGAGCTGTCTGGTCAGAGACTCTATGCGCTTCCCGAGCTTGACAGCTACCTCGCTGCTGCCGCCATGAAGCGCGGAAGATGGGGAGTCGGTCTGGCTTTTCAGTCAATGGGAGAGCCGGATTTCTATTTGGAGACGATGTTCACCGGCTATCTGGGATGCGCTATAGCGAAGTATCTTTACACCGGAGTCTCGGCAGGCTTCAACCGAGTCGCAATGGGAGATCGATACCACAGTGCCAATGCGCTTGCCTTTGGGTGCGGCGTAATGCTTATCCCGTCACAAGACTGGATGGCTTACGCTTCGATCAGGAACCCGGCTGAACCTGAAATAATCGGCGGCACGAAGTTGCACAGGGAGTTGAATGCTGGGATTGCGGTCACTCGATTCGAGAATGTCGGTTTCGCAGTAGAGATTAAGAGCAGATCAGGAGATGATCTTCGATACAGCATCGGTGAAGTCTACAGACTTTCGCCGGTACTGTCGGTATCGGCGGGCATAATGACGTCGCCGTTTGTTCCATCTTTCGGGTGCAGGTTTACATGGAAGCAATTCGGTCTGTTGTACGCATATCGTTATCATCCGGAACTTGGAGGAACACATATCTGGGGCATTGCACTGTCGAGATAACAACCGGCTTGGTTATCGTCCAATAGTTCGTATATTAATCACATGGAGAACCGAAACGGCATAGTCAATCTCAGGGAGGAGATCGAGGAGAACGAAGCGCGGACACTTGCGCCTTTCGCCGCTCTGAGCAGAGACTCGCGTGGCCGCAAGTATGCCGAGAGTGACCATCCATTCAGGTCGAGGTACCAGCGCGATCGCGACAGGGTAGTCCACTCGGCCGCTTTCAGGAGACTCGAATACAAGACGCAGGTGTTTGTCAATCACGAGGGGGATCATTACCGCACGCGCTTGACACACACTCTCGAAGTGGCGCAGATATCGCGTACAATCGCGCGCGGACTCAGGCTAAATGAGGATTTGGCCGAGACGATTGCGCTCGTTCACGATTTGGGGCACACACCCTTCGGGCACGCCGGGGAGGACGCGCTCAACAGCCTAATGAGAAAGCATGCAAATGCAAGTTACAACCACAACCGACAGAGCCTGAGGGTGGTCGAGTATCTCGAAAGGCGTTATCCTGATTATCCCGGCTTGAATCTTACGTTTGAGACACGCGAGGGAATAGTGAAGCACGAGACGTCGTACGATGCGCCAGAGGCCGAGGATTACGATCCGGAATTGAATGCCACGCTCGAAGCGCAGATTGTCAATTTCTCTGACGAGATAGCATATAATTGCCACGATGTCGATGACGGGCTTTTCTCCGATGTTCTTCAGCTTGAGGAGATAATGGAAGTGCCGTTGTGGCGGGATCTCTACCTCCAATCGGAAAAGCAGTACCACGGATTGTCCCGGTCGAAGCGCCAGTATCACGTGATAAGACAAATGATCAACAGAGAAGTAACCGATCTGATTTACAGTACTGCTGCGAATCTAAGCGACAAGAAAATCGGATCACTCGATGATGTGCGGAATTGTGATGAGCCAATTGCGCTTTTCTCACCGGAGCTCGTGGCTGATAATACACAACTCAAGGGCTTCCTCATGGAAAAGATGTATCGCCATTCCCGGCTGATTCGAATGACCGGCAAGGCTCACAAAATCCTCACTTCTCTGTTTGAGACTTACTTGCAGAACCCGCTGACTCTCCCGCCCAAATACAATCGTATGACAGAGGAACAGGAGACGTCGCAGGTGGTCTGCGATTATATAGCGGGCATGACCGACCGCTTCGCGATTCTCGAGTACAAGAGACTGTTCGATCCGTCAGAGCGCGTTTAGTTCTATCGCCTTACTTCAGCGATTTTCTCTTTGAGAACCTCAATCCCTTTCTGCAGCGTGATGTCTTCGCCACTGAGGAAGCTTTCGACGGTCGGTTCCACTGGTACATGCGGCTGCACGCCGTATCCCACGAACTCGCGCCCGTCCGGATACGTATCTCTCTTTGTGCATATCCTGGCGCCTCCTCCGCCAGGCAGTTTAAAATGCAGGGGTTGTCCCGTGCTTCCGGTGGAGGGTCGCCCGACGTATGATGCCTGATCCAGCGCGTCGGCATATATCAGGAAGTCTTCTGCAGCCGATCCGGTCATATGTCCGATCAGGACGATGAACGGCACCTCGATCTTCTTACCCGGAGCCGGAGCAAGTTCATGAAACTCGCCTTCATGCCATGCGGTGCCTTCAAAATAGGGTCTGTATTGCTCACTCTCTTGGCTTTGATCCGCCCATTGTCCCCAGGCCTTGTACGCAGCTACGTGCTCGCGGGTCTTCCAGGCAGAGCCACGAAGAGTGTCCGATGTGAAATGAGCCAGAATAGCCGAACCGATGCCTGTGTTGCCTCCGCCGTTGTTCCGAAGATCGAGGATTACTCCATCTGCATCGTAGAGATCAGGTAACAATGCCTCGAAGTCTTCCACAACCTGATCGTTGTTAAAGCTATTAAGGGCTACATAGGCGACTTTATCATCCAGCCACTTGAATTCGACGAGCTCATGATAGAGTTCCCGCGATTTTAGCCAGTCGACACCTTCTCTGTTTCTTATCAGCTCGAACTTGTCCGTACGTCCATCGGGGGCTCTGAAACTAACAGTTACGGTAGTGTTGATCCAGCCTCGCAACATCCATTGGATACCCCGCTCTATTCGTATGTAATCAGTAGAGGATGATATGTACGGGAGCACTTTCTCGGTGATGTGCTCATTAGTGATACTTCCATCTACCTCCAGTATTTCTGAACCCATGGGGATCTGCTTTTCGAGTGACCTGTCGACATTTTCAACGATTGCGCGGTTGCCGATATCCCCGAGTACGATCTTAGGGAAACTGAGCGAATCATAAAGATATTCGGGCAGGTAGATATTCGAGTGCCCGTCGTTAAGATGTGCCATGAATCTCTGTAACTCTCTGTAGTAGTCGTAAACGGTCTCGGCGGACATAACCCGCGGAATGAACGACCGGTACGTACTGTCCCAATCGAGATCGGGCACCTGATCAAAGAATGCGAAATTGTAGTTGGCTTCTTGCCAGATCAGTGATAGGCCGTAGATCTTCTCATCAACCGTGAGATCATTTCGTGTTTCCTGGCTGCTGGAGTTTGCAAAAGGCAACAGGGCCAGGAAAACGACGCACAGAATTCTCGGCATGTGCTGCATAGATTCCTCCTCAGAAAAGTTCTATAGGCGACTAGTTATTCTGACTCTCACATGGAAATGTAATAGAATTGAAGAATGTTGGCAAGCGCTTGTGAGCGTGCAATCATCCTTCTGATTTGTGCGCCTAATGTGAAATGTGCTGCACAGGCCACATCCATACAGCCATGCTCACGGGTAGGATTGCGACAGCTGCTCACATTCTGAGCAGCGACCCATTCGGCAGTCTTTCAGGCAGTTAGACCTCTGATCCAATAGGGAAGCTTTCTGATCTAGGGCTTTCATGCATCACTGGGAGTTCGGCACGTGCGTTGCTCCAATGATAGTCGGATTCGTGAAATTGGAGGTCAGATGGAGTGCTATTTCAGCTCGCAAAACATCAGTTCTGATTCAGACAACCACAATGCCTTGCTCTCATTTATGGTTCCCGATCTCGGTATCGTATTCAGGGCGCAGTTTTCGGGAAACGGCGTAGAGTGTGAGTACGCATCTCTGTTGAGTCTGCTGGAGTTTGTCGAAATAAACCCGCAGCTCTTCAAGAACAAGACAGTGGAAATCTATGGGGACAGCTTTGATGTCATAAACCAGGTCAACCACAAGATGTTCTGTGGCAAGGATCTGGAGCCGTATCGCAACATGGTACTGCTCTTCAAAAAGAAAATACCTTACGTCTTGAATTATGTACCTACCAAAGAGAACCCGGCGCAGAATAACTTGAGCACTGATTGATTCCACCCTTTCTTCCACCCCCTTCCTGGAAAGCGGTCCGTAATGGGCCGCTTTTTTTTGAGGACAAATGAATTGACATCACCTGCTGCTGTCTCTAATTTGCTGATATGGCCAAAGCTCAGGTTAGCAAACTTCGATTCGAAGATCTCTACAAGAGGATAGAGAAAGGCGATTTGGATTCAGTATACTTCCTCAACGGCGTAGAAGAATATCTTAAGATAGAATTTTTGAGATTGATGAGAAAGAAGCTATTCGGGGATTCGCAGGCATCGGCCAATGTGGAGAAGGTTTCCGCCGTTGCCGGTTCCGCAGCGAGAATCATCGATCTCGCGTCGGACTACTCACTGTTTTCAGGTGGCAGGCTTGTGGTTGTATATGACGCTCAGCGAATCTCGAAAAACGGTCAGGAAATGCTGGTATCGTTCTTCTCAAACATTCCTCCCGGCAATCACATGGTCATTTTCGGGCCGGAATCGTTCGATATGAGGCGGAAGTTCTTCAAGTAGCTTACGGCAAAGGCGACATGGTCGACCTTAAGGGGATTGTCGGAGAGCAGCGCTCCCTTCTGGATAAAGAAGAGGCTTGGTGCCTTCGGGATTCGTATAACAAAAGAAGCGCTTGACCGGCTTCTCCGTTACGTTGGCAATTCATACGGGCTTCTGGCGAATCAGATTGACAAACTCGCCATTGCCGTAGGCGACAAGGAGCAACTCGATGTTGATGATGTCGAAAGACATACTGCGGTCGCTGCTGAGTGCGAGGTGTTCAAGCTGCTCGACATGATCGAAAAAGACGACCGTCAGCGCTCTCTTGAGGTGCTTCAAAAACTCCTCGATAAATCGAGCGGGATGGGATCAGTGCTGTTCATGCTGAGCCGTCATTTCACCCAATACTACTATCTGGCAACAACGCGAAACGCCGGTTCCGGCAGTGAGGCCGCAAGGCAGCTCGCGATCCCGACATACAGGATAGGGGGTCTGACGGAGGCTGCTCGACGGAAGCCGGCTCGGTATTACGAAAAGGCGATCAAGGCGATCACTCAAGCTGAAGTCTCTCTTAGATTTGACCGTATACCACAGAAGCTGGTGTTAGAGAATCTGGTCATAAACCTGACCGACGGGAATTGACGGGAATATATTGGCGTTGCGTTTGTATAGATGACGGAAGAACCGCGGCGAGACATCCGACCCGGCGACGAACTCGCCCTCATCCAAAAGGCGAAGAGGGGCGACAATGAAGCGTTCTCGCAGTTGGTCAGGATACATCAGAAGCGGATATACCGATTGGCGTACAGGTTTTGCCCGGACCATGACACTGCCGATGAGCTGGCACAGGAGACTTTTGTGAAAGCGTATACCTCGCTTCAAACATTCCGCGAGGAGTTCAAGTTTTCGAGTTGGCTGGGAGCCATAGCTACAAACCTCGCATTGAATCACCTGAAACGGCAGAAGCGCCAAGTCTCGATGGAAGATTATCCCATTCAGGAAATCGTCTCCGACCCGAATCCGCGTGCGAATCCGGTAGAGAACCTGACCGAAAAGGAGATGAGATCGAAATTGGAGGAAGAAGTCGAAAAACTTTCGCCGGAGTTCAAAGCAACCTTCATATTGAGGATACACGAAGAGCTTAGCTATGAACAAATTGCCGAAAGACTCGGTATAGAAATTGGAACCGTTATGTCACGGCTGTTCCGCGCCCGTTCAAGGCTCAAAAAAGCTTTGGAGGAGTATCTGTGAGCAAGGGTGAACAGAATAATCTCGAACTCGAGATCAACAGGTATCTCGATGGCGATATCTCCGATGATGAGTTCGAGCGATTCCTGGCTGATCGTTCGGAAGGTATCGATATCAAGCGGCTCCGATCCTTTAAATCGCGTGTCGAGCGTATAGAAGAACTCTACCGTCAGATCGACGAGCCTGCGGTTCCCGATGGCTATTGGGAAAGCTTCGCCGACCGCGTGGCCAAGAAGCTGCCGGATTCGGCAACTGTCACGGTTTGGGATAAGATTCTCAATTATGTATTGCCATGGAGATGGCCGGTAACCGCTTATAGTTACGCTGGCGCCGTAGCATCAGTCCTCCTGATACTTTTCATCGGTAAGGCGGTCGAGGAGAGCCGGCAGGATGTCTTTGTTCCCAAGCGTGTTGAATCTTTCTCCAAGAAGGCTTACTTCGACAGGGCACACACCGAAGCAACAGAACATGACGACCAGTCGACTATGACAGATCGATCGCGGGGAGCTGGCGAAGCAGGGCTCGAGGACAAAGAGGAGGCGGTTCCTTTACCAACCGCGACCACCGAATTAGTGAAACAAAATCAGATCAGCTTCGAAAGTGTGTCGCCTATACCGAAAAGTAAGATGTCACCAGCTTCCGATCAGCTGGATGTTGCCGTGGAACCGGAGGCTCTTGAGAAGAAGGGGCCCGCGGAAATCGAAGTTGTGACTGGGCCAGTGGGAATACCGGAAATCGCCGATGAAGCAGCTTTTGGGGAAGAGATTGCCGCACCGGATGAGGAGTTCAGAATTGCCTTGCCTTCAGAGACGATTGAAGACATTTCTCTGTCACTCGCAGAGCCGCAGCACATTGAACCTGTAGCTCAAGAGAAGCCGACACTTGAGAACCTGGGAGAGATCAGCAAGGTCGCCAGAGGCATCTCTCCGAGTGGATATACAGTATCCACCAGCGTGGAAGGTACTGTCTGGAAATACGACAACTGGAATTTGGATGATCTGCGCGAAGAATTGAAGTTGTACGAGACGATCCTCACCGATTCATCGTACAGTAGTATAATCTTCAAGGAATACGCCGGGCTGAAATCGTCTGTTGCGATCCTCACGCGCGACTCCATTGACGTGTATGAT
>DAOVLC010000245.1 GCA_030631455.1 Candidatus Zixiibacteriota bacterium | reverse complement strand
GTTTGTCTGTCTCTCCCGATGGGAAGTTCATTGCTTTTGTCGGGCAGGATGATCCGAACGATGCCTGGGGAGTGAAGAACCTGCATGTATGGAAAGTGCCGGTCTCCGGTGGTGGGGCGGTCGATCTGACACCTAAGCTCGATCGGATGGCTTTGGATCTCACGATATCAGATGCAGGCGAGTCACACGGTCTGATGACGCCTCACTGGTCGCCGGCCGGGCGGAAGCTGTTTTTCCTGATGAGTGATTCCGGGGCAACGCAGCTTTGCACTGTCTCAGCAGCTGGCGGAAATATCCGACAGGTGATCGGTGGCAAGGTACATGTCGGTGGGGCATCGCTGGCAGGCAAGTCGAAGCTTGCGGCGGCGATTATCTCCACTCCCACTATGCCAGCCGAAATTCACATCGTCAGTGTCGGTGGTAACGCCAGGCCGAAGCGGCTGACTTCTCTCAACTCGGAGCTTGTGAAAGGCCTCGATATTCGAAAGCCGGAAGAGGTGATAATTCGAGGGAATGACGGCAACGCCATACATGGCTGGATACTCAAGCCGCCTCGATTCTCGCTAAAACGCAAGTATCCGTCGGTGATGCAGATACATGGCGGCCCGCGAGTGCAGTATGGACATACGTTCTTTCACGAGATGCAGTATCTCGCCGCAGCCGGGTATGTCGTATACTACTGCAATCCTCGCGGTGGACAGGGATACGGCATGAAACACGCCGAGTGCATAGTGAACAATTGGGGAGGCGTCGACTATGACGACTGCATGTCGATGGCCGACTACATGGCAGACAAGAAGTATATCGATACGAGGAAGATGGGAGTTACCGGCGGGAGTTATGGCGGTTACATGACTAATTGGATCGTAACGCATACGAACAAGTTTTGCGCGGCCGTGACTCAACGCTCCGTTACCAACTTCATCTCGTTCTATGGATCATCCGATCTCGGATTCGATATCGGCAGAGAAATCAAAGGATCGCCATACACTGAAACCGACGCATGGTGGGAAATGTCGCCGATCAAGCATGTTCGCAATATCAGGACGCCGCTCCTGATAATCCACTCCGAGAATGATCTGCGTTGCCCGATTGAGCAGGGAGAGCAGCTTTTTGCGGCGTTGAAGATGTTGAGGCGGAAAGTCGAGATGGTTCGTTTCCCGGGTGAGCCGCATGGCCTGTCCCGATGTGGTCGACCTGACAGGCGTATCGCAAGACTTGAGTGGATACTGAAATGGTTCGATCTGTATCTAAAAGGCAAAAAGTGATACAGGGGCAGCGAGTACAATGAGGCATGCAGTGACATTCTGTCTGTTTCTTCTCTGTCTTCTGGTGTGCGTCGCCAGACCGTCAGTTGTAGTAGCGCAGGAGGCTGTTGAAACCCCAATACCTGTATTCGTGAGTATCCTTCCCCAGGCGTATTTTGTCGAGAGGATCGGCGGGGATTTTGTCCAGGTAGATGTGCTTGTTGGTCCCGGTCAGTCACCGGCTACTTATGAGCCAACTCCGCAGCAGATGGTCAAACTTTCTGACACCAAACTCTATTTCACGATAGGTGTTCCATTCGAACGGCACCTTCTCAAAAGATTAGGCGCCGCAATGACCGGCACGAGAGTAGTGGAGGCTTACAGAGCGACTTACGATTTAGTGGGGTTTGATAACGCCGGCGAACACGATACAGATGACGCTGAGCACCACGATCACCGTGATTTCGATCCGCATATCTGGCTCGATCCTGATTTTGCCAAGCTGCAGGCAAGAGCGATCTGCGATGGGCTTGTGCTGGTTGACTCGGTAAATGAGCAGTACTATGAGAGCAACCTGGAGGTATTTCAGGCTGATCTTGATTCCGTCGATGCGAGGATATCCGAGCATCTTGCTCCTTACGCGGGTCGCGATTTCTATGTGTTTCATCCAGCGTTCGGACACTTCGGTAGGGCGTACGGTCTGCATCAGATTGCCATAGAAGAATCAGGCAAGGAGCCGACCGTGAAGCAACTTGCGGCTCTGATAAGCAAAGCCAGAACTGATGGCGTGAAAGTAATCGTTGTGCAAGAGCAGTTCTCTACGAGGGAAGCAGAAGCGGTCGCGGAGGCTGTTGGCGCAAAAGTCGTGCGACTGGATCCACTGTCGAGGGATTACCTCACGAATCTCGGAAATATAGCGAAGGCTCTTGTGGATGCGCTAAGGGAGTAGTGGCACTGCAATGAAGAGATCTGGTTATGGAAGCTAATGCCGTTGTAGAGATGGAGGGGGTGGCCTTCTCTTATGATGATTCACCCACTCTGGAGAATGTTAACATTGTGCTCCGGGAGCGCGAGTTCGTATCGGTAGTAGGACCGAACGGTGGCGGAAAGACGACGCTTCTCAAGCTGCTGCTTGGACTGCTGCGGCCATCCAAGGGAAAGGTAAGAGTGTTCGGCAAACCGCCTGAAGAAGCAAGAAGCCGCATCGGATACATGCCTCAGGATGTTCAACTCGATCCGAGATTCCCTGTCACTGTGATGGATGTTGTTTTGATGGGGCAGTTGAGTAGTGGTCGCAGATTCGGGTTCTATAGCAAGTCGCAAACAAATGCAGCAGTAAGCGCACTGAAAGAAGTGAACCTCTACGATTTGGGGAAGAGGCCGTTGTCATCGCTATCCACCGGCCAGAAGCGCCGTGTGCTGATCGCGAGAGCATTAGCCAGTGAGCCTGATCTGTTGCTGCTCGACGAGCCGACTGCGAATCTCGATCTTCTTGTGGCGCAGGAACTGCATACGCTTCTCAAGAAACTGAGGGAGAAACTGACCGTCATTATGGTATCGCATGATCTGGCGTTCGTATCGAGGTACGTCGACAGCGTGGTTTGTGTCAACCGAATAGTGGCGGTTCACCCGACCGCTGAGATTGATGGAGAGATTTTCAGCCAGATGTTCGGAAGGGATATCAAGATGGTGATGCATGACCAGCACTTCAAACACGGACATGAAGGTTGATGCAGTTTTTTGACGCGCTTGTCAATCATACTTTCATGCAGAATGCTCTGCTGATAGGTGTGCTGGCTGGCGTAGCATGCGGAGTCGTGGGAGCTTACGTCGTCGCCAGAAGAATCACATACATTGCCGGCGGTATCTCGCATTCCGCTCTGGGCGGTATAGGCGTGGCTCATTACCTTATTGTTGTGTACGGCTGGCACTGGCTGGATCCGGTCTATGGTGCCGCGGCTGCCGCGCTGGCTGCTGCCCTGACAATTGGGTGGGTCAGTCTGAAAGGCAGTGAGAGAGAAGATACGGTTATTGGAGCTATCTGGGCTATCGGTATGGCGGTTGGAATTCTCTTCATATCGCAGACGCCGGGCTACAACCAGCAGCTGATGGGTTACCTCTTTGGGAATATTCTCATGGTGTCGAGCGGTGACATTTGGCTGGTCACCGTACTTGATCTGGTAATAGTTGCAATTGGGATTCTTTTCTATCGACAGTTTCACATAGTATGTTTCGATGAGGAATTCGCCAGAACTCGAGGTATCAATGTCGAATTCTACTACTTGCTGCTCCTGAGCCTTACAGCTCTGACAGTTATAGTGCTCGTCACGGTCGTAGGCATCGTGATGGTGATTGCGCTGATAACCCTTCCGGTGGCCATAGCCGGTCGTTTCTCGCGGACGCTATGGCAAACCATGCTGCTTGCGGCCGGAATAAGCGTCGTAGTGACAACGCTCGGTCTTGCAGTCAGCTTCGGACTCGATTTTCCGACCGGTGCGACGACCATTCTCATCGCTGGTGTCGCTTACTTGTTGGTTACCTTCGGTTCGAGTCTTTTTAGGTCGAGGCAAGCCTGACACAAATCGTCCGTCCGCCTTATACCGCTGAATACTTTCGGAGATGGCGAAAGGCGTGGTTGTACCGGGATCATTTTCCTTGACTTAAGGGCTAAACTATGGGACTTTGTTGCGAATGAATTATGCTACTTGAAGCAGAAGGAAACAGAGATGAAATCGTTTGCGATTCTTTTGGTGTTGGTTGCTGTTATCATTGCGGGTGGCTGTGGTAAGGAGTCACAGGAGGAAGAGAAGGCTGTCGAGCAACCGCGCCGGCTGATTGGGGTTGTAGCCACTACCGGAATGATAGCTGACATGGTGAAGACAGTC
>DAOVLC010000334.1 GCA_030631455.1 Candidatus Zixiibacteriota bacterium | reverse complement strand
GTTCGACCTGCCTGGCAATCAGTCGCTTCCGTTTACAATCGCTTATGTGGCAGGAGAGAAGTTCCACAGCACACCACAGAACTTCGAAGACTTGATGCTGGGGGAATACAATCCTGAAGAGTTTTACGAGACGTTCAATTTTGATGACATTGCAGAGAACTCGGTCTGGGCAAGCTGGGTGTATGACAACCCCGGTGTCGATAGCGACGGCGACGGCTCTGCCGGCCCGTTCTGGCTGATCGAAGATACGTTGCCGAATGGAGAAATCGTCATCGATACATTCTACTACGCCGGAGACGGCGTGCCCGATTTCAGAGCAGCAACCGCACCTCCTTCTCCGGTAATACGATTTGCCACAACCCACGGAAACGTGCGGTTACGCTGGAACGGGCTTTTGACGGAGACATCGATCGACCCATTCACACGAGTCCGCGATTTCGAAGGCTACCGCCTATATTACGGCAGGCTCAATCGAGTAGACGAGTTCGCGCTCATCGCCTCGCACGATATCGCAGATTTCTCGCGACTCGTATGGAATCCGGAAAGATCAAGATGGGACAATTTCGGATCTCCCCTCACCTTCAATGACCTCGCAGATCTGTACGGTGAGGATTTCGATCCAACCATGTATCCATGTGGTCAGGACAGTATCGGTCTGATCGAAGACTCATTGTCGTACTGTTTCGATCCTGTCGAGTGGAACCAGACGATAAGTGGATGGGATGATGGCGGTATTGTAACCGGCAGCCAGGGTTTTGCCAAGCGATTCGCGGCTGACATCGCAGAAGGCTCGGTGACGTCTGATCTCGATAGAGAGGATACACTGACGAGCAACAACTGGCTCAAAGATATAGACCCACTGACCGGCGATTCGATGTACTATCACAAATACTACGAGTACGAGTTCGTAATGGACGATCTGCTGCCGTCGGTGCCGTGGTATTTCGCCGTAACGGCATTTGACTTCGGCGATGCAGCCTTCAACATTGCCCCGCTCGAAACATCGCCTCTCGCAAACTCGGTCGAGACATGGGCCATCAACGATGCTTCTTACGTTGCAGAGAAAGGTATGAAGGTAATCGCTTATCCGAATCCGTATATCGGGGAGGGGAGATACGCCGCCGCCCGCTATGAAGACCCGAACCGCTCCGGATTCGTCGACCATGAACGACGCATCCATTTCCTGAACCTTCCTCACAGTTGCACGATTAAGAT
Organism: Candidatus Zixiibacteriota bacterium; assembly: GCA_030631455.1. GTDB lineage: Bacteria > Zixibacteria > MSB-5A5 > JAABVY01 > JAHJOQ01 > DAOVLC01. Next base: position 1,997 of record DAOVLC010000334.1, on the reverse strand, counting down.
TTACACGATCAGCGGCGATTACGTACGAAAACTTGTGCATCCGGGACCATTCACACAGGCCGATTCGAAGCTGGTCTGGAACGTACGCTCGAAGAACAACGAACTCGTCACCAGCGGCATATATCTCTTCGTCGTCGAATCCAATCAGGGCAGCCAAATCGGCAAGATAGTAATAGTCATGTGAAATAGAAATAGGGGTACAACCAACCATGGAAGGGAGGAGTCATGAAAGAAGGGATGTTTCTTCGAGTGCCGACGATGCTGATTGTGGTAGCTTCGCTTATTGCCCTCAACAGCGCGGCCTTTGCGATTGACTTCACGGCAGACCTGACTCAGAAACAGGGCGACCAGGTTTCCAGCGGCAAGATATATGTCACCGAAACGCATTACCGCATGGATCTGGAGCAGTATGGGGAGCAGGTGATTGTCATTGTCGACCGAGCAGCAGGAATGACCAGAGTGCTGATGCCATCCGAGAAGCAGTATATCGAGATGGAAAGCCAGGATGAGCAGAGCGTTATGAATGATCCGTTTCAGGCAGTGATCTACACCATCGACTTCGGCGAAGACAAGAACATCGGGACGGAGACAGTCGACGGCTACGAATGTGACAAGTGGCTGTTAAGCATGATGGATGAGCCGGCGATAACGCGCTGGGTGTCCAGGAAGCTTGGGTTTACGATCAAGATCGCGTATCATCCCGACGATATCATGACGGTGAATTTGACAAATATCACGGAGGGGGCGGTCGACGCATCCCTGTACGAGATCCCTGATGGTTACGCGCTGATGGCCGCGCCGGGCGAGGAGCCTGTGGAGGTGCCTGACTGGGCTGCGGATGTGCCCAATGCCCCGGTTATGACACCGCCGTTCGAGCATACGATGCAGTCAGGAGAAATGATCCGTATTGCGGTCACATCCGGCAAGTCGCTGGCAATCAAAGGCACAAGCACGACCGATACTGAGGCCGATGTCAAAGCTGTTCCCTTCAAGGACGGCAAGCCGCTCGATGATCTATACATGTTTCAGAATTTCGCGATGCAGGGTGCGATTTGCGACAGGCGGCATGAATCGACCATGGAAGCCGATGAGTTTGTGGTCCGGTGTTTCGCAGGCGAAGTCAGTCTCATCGCCAAATGGATCGATATGCAGGAGCGGACCATCAAAGCCGGACGGGTGCTTGGGATAAGCCTCCAGCCGGGAAAAAACACAGAGGCGCGGTTCGTGAACGCCGGTGATGAAGACGCAGTGTGCGTAATTGTCTTCATGACCGGTGACGAAGATGTCAGCGAGGGGCCGGAGAAGTACCGCACGATCAAGCTCAAGAAAGGCGAGAGCGAACGCAGAGCGTTGCAGTCCGATGCGGAAGCATTACAGATAAACGTGCTTGAAGGCGAAATGCACCTCAAGCTCGGCCAGTACGAGGCATTTGTGTTCTAACACTCGGCGGGATGTTCTCTGTGAGGTTGTAGAGACCCGAAGATATCGCTATCAGGTGGGTGGCACGGCCAAACTTGTTTGACCGTGTGTTCTTGCATTACGCACCCGGGCTTGGGCACATGTGGACATAGGTCCTGAGCCTTGAAGGATGTGCCGCCCACAGTATGTAGTATTTCAAAACTCGGAACTAGGAACGTGTCACTCCTGCGAAGGCAGGAGTCTATTGAAAGGCGCGAAATGACAATGGATTCCTGCCTTCGCAGGAATGACACCTCTTGTGCCTGCGTGCACCTTTGAGTTCGAAACAGAGGTTTTTCAACATTCCACTTGCTGTGGGAATGCTGAGGACATATACTGCTGCCGGGCGCACCGGTGCAGCGCCACAAATGAAGAGATCGTCAGATGAAGAAGAAAGAACTACTCGAGGTCATAGAGCAAGCTGCCAAAGATGGGCGTACGACACTTAACTTGAGCAACAGGGGGCTGAGTGAACTACCCCCGGAGATAGGGAAACTGACTGATCTGACTGGGCTAAATGTCAGTGGCAATCTACTGAC
>DAOVLC010000287.1 GCA_030631455.1 Candidatus Zixiibacteriota bacterium | reverse complement strand
TGAGGCACGGTACGTTCATGGAAACTACGGTAAGGGAACATTCACCTTTCTTACCGGACATGACCCGGAGGATTACCAGCATTTCATAGGAGATCCTCCGACCGATCTGAGCCTTCACAGGAATTCCCCCGGGTATCGTCTGATTCTAAACAATATACTCTTCCCTGCCGCGAGGCAGAAGGAGAGGAAAACATAACAATAGTCCGTAGAAGAAAAAGATTTGTGCTTGCATTTTCACTGAATTTGTATATCGTGCCGTCCTTTGAAAGAGTCGACTATCGTTCGACCCTGAATGCAGCGCACTTCAGAAACAGAAACTAAGGAGTGTAACGGTGTTTGGACCCAATCTTGCGCTGATAGCTTCCACCCACGAGAAGGATGGTCCGGTCGCTAAGCATCTGGAAACGCTCGGACTGGAGATACGGTATGCGAACCTCAAAATGGGCGACTTTCTCATTTCGAGCACGACCGCTGTCGAGCGCAAGGATTCCAAAGCGTTTATTGAATCGATCGAGGACAAATCCATATTCAGACAGCTGATCGATTTCAAGAGAGAGTTCTCGAATCCCCTCTATATCATCGAAGGGTGCGATCTGTATAAAAACAGGATAGTGAACGCCACAAAGATACGTTCTGCGATATCGTACGTGACAATCCTGAATCATGTCCCGGTCATATTCTCGCAGGATCCGAAGGATTCCGCAGAGTATATCTATATGATATCGCGCCAGGCGCAGCATGGATTGACTTTCAATCCGGTCGAGGACAAGAAGAAGGGCAAGTTCTCCGAGGACAAGGAGGCGTTGCTTAGCGTGGTCGAGAGTCTCCCCGATGTCGGCACAGCCATTGCGATGGCGATGCTCAAGCAGTTCCGAACCTTAAAAGGTGTCGTTAATGCTTCCAAGAAAGATCTTGTGAGCGTAGATGGTATCGGTGTAAAGAGAGCTGAAAAGATACTCAAGTTCCTCGATAAAGTCTACAGTTAGAAGCAGTCAACTTTATCTCGCCTTTATTCCGTTCTTTTACCGCCTCGGTCAAGCCCTTTTCCGCACTAAGATTCGTCCTACACAAAAAAGCGGCACTTATGTCTGTTGAGATGCAGAAACCGCTTGACAACAAGATATTTGCCTATTCATTGTACGCAATATTTTGCTGACGCTGCCGCGCTGTTGTTGTGAAGTTTATCACAAGGCGGCCGTCGGCACTAAAGGCTTAAGAGATGTTGTTTGATAGCTACGCAACAGTTGGGATTTTCCTCGTCGTCTCCGTAGGCTTCGTTCTCGTTACCTTTTTCATCGCGAAAATATTCCGACCTCAGAGGCCAACCGATATGCAGCTTCAAAGCTACGAGTGCGGCGAGCCGACGATCGGTCCTTCATGGATTCAATACAATGTTCGCTATTACGTCTTCGCGCTGCTCTTCGTGATATTCGACGTAGAAGTTGTGTTCCTGATTCCGTGGGCGGTGGTCTACAAAGAACTCGGGCTTTTCGCGTTGGTAGAAATGCTCATATTTATCGCAATTCTGATCTTCGGATTGGTATATGCCTGGAAGAAAGGTGTTCTCAAATGGGTGTAGCATCGAAGTTGCCGGTCTATTTTGAACAGGTACCCGGGGGAGGTCTCGTTACTACCAAGCTCGAGCAGGTTCTGGACTGGAGCAGAGCGTCATCGCTCTGGTATATGCTTTTCGGGCTTGCATGCTGTGCTATCGAGATGATGTGTGCCGGCGCATCCCGGTATGATTTCGACAGACTCGGCATGATTTTCCGCGCTTCACCGAGACAGTCGGATCTGATGTTTGTTGCCGGGACGGTAACACATAAGATGGCCCCGCGCGTAAAGCTCCTGTATGAGCAGATGTCGTCTCCCAAATACGTGCTTGCAATGGGCGGGTGTGCCACTCGCGGTGGCCCGTTCTATTACGACTCCTACGCTGTTCTCAAAGGTGTCGACAAGATTATTCCGGTCGATATCTATGTGCCGGGTTGTCCTCCGAGACCGGAATCTCTCATGGAAGGCTGCTTGCATCTCATGGAGAAGGTCAAGAAAGAGAAGATAGCGGATTGGAGCAGGGATGTCCCACAGCAGTAAGCTGGTTGAGCAGCTAACAGCTGCATTTCCCGAGAAAGTGACAAAGATCGAGCTTAGCCCGGAGCAGGATGCTGTTCTGGTTGAGTCGATTATCGTACGCGACTTCTTCAAGTATCTGAAAGATAACGACAGCATGAAGTTCGATTATCTCTCGTCATTATCAGGAGTTGATGCCGTCGAGCACCTTGAAGTAGTCTATCACATAAGTTCGACCGTAAACAAGCAGAAGCTGACCGTCAAAGTAAAGCTTCCAACCGAAAAACCGGAGATAGACACGATTTGCGACATATACCGTGCGGCCGATTGGTTCGAACGCGAAATATGTGAGCTTTACGGCATTAACATCAAGAATCACCCCGACTTGCGACCACTTCTTCTACCGGAAGATTGGGACGAGGGTCCGCCCATGCGGAAGGGCTGGACAGGAAGAGATTTCATAGTAAAACCTGAGTAGCTCGTACTATCGACATCGACCTTTCAGTATGGACGTAAAGAAAACGATAAATGACACTTCCGGGATATCTGTTGATTCCGGATTCCCAACCGAAGAGTTCATGGTCAACATGGGGCCACAGCACCCGTCTACACACGGGGTCTGCCGCCTGCTTCTCACTATGGACGGAGAAGTCGTTAAGGCTTGTCAGCCTCATATCGGCTATCTTCATCGTGCCATAGAGAAGATATCGGAGAATCGCACATACGCTCAGATTATCCCGCTAACTGACAGATTCGAGTACCTGATGTCCATGGCATGCAACTGGGTCTTCTGTCTCGGAGTCGAGAGAATCGCTCAGATGGAAATCCCGGAGCGCGCCGAGTATATCCGCGTGATCATGGTGGAGCTGAACAGAATAGCTTCGCACCTGGTGTGGCTTGCCACTTTCGGTCTCGACCTCGGAGCGATCACGCCGTTCCTGTATTGCCTGCGCGACCGTGAGCTGATAATGGATCTGTTCGAGTCGACGTGCGGCCAGCGGCTTCTGTACAACTACATTCGTGTCGGCGGTGTGTCGAAAGATCTCCCGGTCGGTTTCGAAAAGAAGTGTCTCGAATTCGTGGACTACTTCCTTCCGTTCGTGGATGACTATGAGGATCTTCTGACGAACAATCCAATCTTCCTGACTCGAACAAAAAACATCGGCGTTCTTCCTCTTGATCTCGCGCTGAACTACGGCGTTTCCGGTCCGGTGCTCCGCGCGAGCGGGATGCAGTGGGACCTCAGAGTAGATGATCCGTACGGTTATTATCATAAATTCGAATTCGAGATTCCAACCGGCACTGTCGGTGACACATGGGATCGGTATATCGTGCGCATTCAGGAAATGAGACAGGCAGCTCTCATCGTCAAGCAGGCCGTGGAAGGACTGCCCGAAGGCGACTTTCGCGCCAAAGTCAAGTCGGTGTTCAAGCCGCCTGAGGGTGAATGCTACACACGCATCGAATCGGCGCGTGGCGAGATGGGAGCGTATATCGTAAGCGACGGCACCACTAAACCAACCCGAGTGAAACTCCGTGGATCATCCTACAATCATATCATGGT
>DAOVLC010000364.1 GCA_030631455.1 Candidatus Zixiibacteriota bacterium | reverse complement strand
GACCCGTCGAATTCACCCTCACAGATGATATTGATTGTCTCCACGGTCATTGCGAGACGGTGGTCATTCTGAGTATCGACCTTCGGAGGGAACAGCCTGGTCGGGCCATAGATCACAAGATCGTCCCCCTCGATGTGTATTTTTGCGCCTGCCGCGGCGAGTATCGACAGAATCCCGGATAGCCTGTCGGATTCTTTCACTCTGAGTTCACCGAGATTCGACAATCGAGTCACTCCCTCAGCCTGAGTCGCAGCCAGTGCAAGCACGGAAACTTCGTCTATGAACGTGGCAATTGGGATATCGTCGCAGCGAGAGGAATGCAATCCTGATGATTTCACGAACAGTTTTCCTACTGCTTCCCCACGCTTGATCTCGACTTCGTCTGTCGATATGTCTGCACCCATTCGCCTGAGAATCTGCAAATATCCGCACCTTGTAGGATTGAGGCAGACATTTTCGATTACAATGTCTGATCCGGGCAACAGAATTGCCGCGCTGACCACAAAAGCGGCGGAGGAGATATCTCCGGGGACATCCAGTTCAAATGCCGGGATGCTCTTCGCCGGACCTGTCGAGACCATGCAGTCTGATGTTGTCAGAGGCACTCCGAGAGATATGAGCATCCTCTCCGTGTGATCGCGGGTGGGCGTTGGCTCCAGAATCTCCGTCTCTCCCTCTGCCGACAGTGCCGCCAGCAGTATGGCCGATTTGACCTGAGCCGAGGCGACCGGAAGCGCATACCCGATACCATTCAGCGGCTTGCCAGCTACAGTTGCGGGGCAGGTTCCACGATCCGTCAGTTCGATCGACGCTCCCATCTGCCGCAGCGGCATCGCCACACGGTTCACCGGCCTTCGTCTCAGCGACTTGTCACCGTCCAGAGTCGCAGATATATTCGATCCGGCGATCAGTCCAAGTAACAGTCTAAGGGATGTGCCGGCGTTTCCACAATCGAGTGGCGTCTTAGGCTGGACGAAGTTGTTCATACCGATTCCGGATATGTCGAGGTCATCCGGTGCTGGTTCCGTGACCTCCACTCCAAGCTGTTTCACGGCTTTGACCGTTGATTGCAGATCTCTACCGGTGGCAAGATTCCGAATTCGGCATTTCCCCTCTGAAATAGAGGAAAGCAGCACTGCACGATGTGAGATTGACTTATCTCCCGGCAGGCTAATTCTTCCGCGAAGTGACCGACTCATCTGTCCGCTCCAGGTTGTCTTTCACCCCTCTAAGGTGAGTGACTTCCTCCATGAACGAATCTATACTGTCCATCGACAGCTGTCTCGAGAACGTTTCGAGCTTGTGCTTGAATATCTCAATCTCTCGCTTCAAGTACTTACGATTCTGCCACAGGAACTGGGCGATTGTCTCCGGAGGCGACTTGGCCACGCGTGTGCTCGAAGAGAAACTGTGGGCGAGGAAATCTGCTTCGATCTTCTTTCGTCTCCGATTGTCACACAGCGACGCCACGAGGACATAGGCGATTACGTGCGGCAAACCCGATGCGAAGGCAAACATCCGATCATGATCCTCCGGATCGATCCTCTGCGGGTCGGCGCCGGTAAGACCCACCAGCTTCTTTGCTTCGGAGTAAGCTCTTCGGCTGCATCGACGTGGCGGCACAACAAAAAAGCGCTGGTTGGTGAACAGATCCGCATCCCAGGCGGCAGGCGCCGAGTTCTCTGTTCCGGCGTACGGGTGTCCTCCGACGAAATTCCTCATCTTGAGACGTTCCACAATTCTGATCACGTCCTGTTTGGTACTACCTGTGTCCATCACCAGAACCTTCTCCTCCAGAAGTCGCCGCTGCTCCTTCAGGAGTCGATGGATGTCAAACATCGGTAAAGCCAAAACCAGTATATCAACATTTTTGATTAAATCAACATCAGAATTGAAAACGGATCGTATCAATCGACGTCGCTTCGCCAATCCTGCGAGTTCCCCATCTTGATCGTGGCCGGACAGGTGATAGGGAGCGCCGTTGCGCTTCAATGCCGCCGCAATCGAACCGCCGATCTGTCCCAAACCTATAATTCCCAGGCGCATAGTCATCTTCTCTATTAGATTCTTTTGCCGACGGCTCTCGCGACTCCCTTAAGCCTCGCCATCATCTCCTGAAACTGCGGGAGCGGAAGACTCTGATAGCCATCGCACAGCGCGTGATCGGGATCGGGATGAATCTCAACCATGATGCCATCGGCGCCTGTGGCTACGGCGCCGAGAGAAATCGGCGAAATCAGATACCGCTCACCGGTCGCATGGGATGGATCGACTATGACAGGAAGATGAGACATTTTTTGTATCACCGGCACAGCGGAAATGTCAAGCGTGTTGCGTGTATACTTCTCGAAAGTTCTGATTCCCCTTTCGCAGAGTATGACATTGTGGTTGCCGTTCGACAGAATGTACTCTGCCGACATTAGCAGTTCCTCTACAGTCGACATTAGCCCACGTTTCAGGAGAACCGGTCTTGATATCTTGCCGACCTTTTCGAGAAGCGAGAAATTCTGCATATTTCTTGCCCCGACTTGCAGGATATCAGCGTAATCGGCAACCAGATCCCCAAGCTCCGGTGTCATCACTTCGGTGATAATCGGCAGTCCGACTTTTTCGCCTACGGATTTGAGAATCTTGAGACCCTCTTCGCCAAGCCCCTGGAAGCTGTATGGTGATGATCTCGGTTTGAATGCGCCACCTCGCAAGACGTGTGCGCCCGCCTCTTTGGCTGCTATTCCGGCTTCGAGAACCTGATCGTAGGACTCAACGGCACATGGGCCTGCAATGACAGTAATCCTGTCTCCGCCAATCTCAGTTCCATTGATTTTCACTACCGTCTTTTCCGGCTTGAAGTCGCGCGATGCCAGCTTGAATGGCTTTAGGATCGGCACGACGCTCTCGACGCCGGGCATGACGGCAAGCGTCTCTT
>DAOVLC010000254.1 GCA_030631455.1 Candidatus Zixiibacteriota bacterium | reverse complement strand
GTCGTAGTAGCATAGAAGCGCGGCGGCACCCTTCGAAGGCTCAGGGCAGGCAGAGCCACTGCGCGCACTTGTTAGCGTGCAATTCACCTTTTGAGACGGCCTCTGGACCACAGCCGCCCACATGACCCCCTATTTTTCTCCAAACCGGGAAACTATTCGTGCGGTGTGCGTATAGTTAGAGTATAGGGAGCCGGTTCGAGATGATGATACGGGTTGTGATATGTCAGTTGCCGGTTGGGCAGGAAGGGTTGACGCTTCGGCAAAAGCTCGAAGTTATCAAACGTGGCCCCGATCTCGTCTGTCTGCCGGAGTATTTCCTGCTTCCGCGTGACTCGACCAATTACTCGCGCCACGCGCTGGCGTATGACCGCAATGTTCAGTATCTTGCGAGGTTGTCAAAAGACCTGAACACGACGCTGATAGGCGGGTCGATCGTGATGAAAACCAACTCCCACATGTACAACACCAGCTTCGTGTTTCGCAAGGGCTATCGAGTCGGGAGTTATCGAAAGGTCTTCCCCACCGTCGGCGAGATGGAGAAAGGGATCACTCCCGGCGATACATTTGCATCATGGAAGACCGACGGCGTGCGGGTCGGCATCCTGATATGTGCCGATGTCCTCCATCCCGAGTGCTTCGAAGAGATGGAGAAACAGCGGGTCGATATAATCTTCGTACCGACGACTTCGCCATACCGCCCGGATGACACCGCGGAATCGAAGAAGAAACGGGATGAGCGAATTTTCGTCAGGGGTGCAGAGATTTCGAAGAGCTATATTGTCAAGACTTGCGCCACAGGGACGATATTCGGTAAGAAACTCCAGGGAAGGTCGCTAATTGCAGCACCATGGGGGCTTCTGTGGAATGTCTTCCCCGAATCGGAGTCTGACTCGGTCATTCATTCGTTCGATCTGAATACCGATGATCTCGCCGAACTCCGCCGCCGAGAGATGATCCAGCGGCTGGTGGCGAAGCTGTAACTCATCTGTCCGCGTAGATATCCCATTTCCATGAAGCTTTGCGCTGTTGCGAAATCAGCGCTCTGCAATAGCAGACCAATTCCTCCGCATTACGGCTACCGCACAACATCTGTCCTTGACGAATCCTGATTCTTGACTATATTGGTTGGGTATGTACCGGCGACGCTAGAATGCAGCGCCTCATAATTACACCGTTCTGTCGTGTACCGGGGAACCGGCTCTGACAGTATATGACATCGACATCCCAAGAGGAGGATCGGACAGTGATTAGGAAGTTGACGCTTACTCTAATTCTCGTGGTTATTTCGACGAGCTTAGCTACAGCAGATGACCTGTATAGAGTCCCCGTCGAAAGTGAAATGGAGGCGACACGCCTGACGGCATCGGGTGTCGACCCCGTACTCAGGATTCAGGACGCATATCTTGTACTTGTGACGGCCGGGCAGGAGCAGCTCATTGAGGAATCCGGACTCAGGTTTGAACTGATTGCACTGAGCATTGACCGAGATCATCTGGCGCTGGACATCAGTCTCGATGACTCCAACGTTGGTCTCTATCCACTGGTTTATGAGGAACCCGGAGTCAGATTGTTCAGAGTCGATCCGTCGGTATTCGATGATACGAGCGGAAAACTCGGCCTTGCGCCGGTTCTCACCGAGAATCTGAGAGTTGTATTCAGGAAGCCTCTGCAGCTCGATCTGAGAGGCGCGATGGACATGGTCGATCTCGATGCACTCATTGCCCTGGTTTCAGAGGACTCTCTGATATCATATGTCGAAACCATGCAGGCATTCCCACCACGAGTGACCGGAAGCACTTCCGACTACAACTGCCGCGACTGGGCAGTAGGTAAGTTTCAGGAGTTCGGTTATGACTCAGTTGTGCTGGACCCGTTCACATATAGTTCCTCTACGGTAGAAAACGTTATTGCATACAAGATTGGCACAACTCTGCCGGATCATCAGGTGATAATCGGTGCTCATCGCGACGCCGTGTCAGGCTCGCCGGGAGCGGATGACAATGGATCCGGCAGCGCTGGAGTGCTCGAGATCGCGCGTGTCCTCAAAGACATCGAAACCGACATGACTATCGTATTCATCCTTTTCACAGGTGAGGAGCAGGGTTTGTTAGGTGCTTACCACTATGCAAATCAGGCCGCATTGGATGGGGACAGCATAGTCCTGATGTTGAACATGGATATGATTGGCCACATAGACAATGAGAGCGACGCGAAAGTCTATCATGGCTCCGACGTAACGTATCCTCAACTCTGGAGTGATCTTGCGGATTCTCTGACCGGGATAAATCTGAACGGCTTTCTCAGCGGAACATCCGGTGGCTCAGATCACTACCCGTTCCAACTGAACGGATACGATGTCATATTCGTTCATGAGTATATCTTTTCGACCGTTTATCACTCGTATCAGGATAGCACGACCTGGATGGATTTTGACTACGCGACTCGCATGGTGCAGGCTTCATTGGCAACCGCCTACTACGTGAATGCAACGTATATTCCTCTCCCGGGGCTGCTGTTCAGTTATCCCGGTGGCGTGCCCGAAGCGATCGCACCGGGAGTGTCCGAGACGTTCGATGTTTTGGTGGAAGGCTCATCCGGCGGAATCCCAGTACCCGGAACAGGTGAACTCCATTACTCCATCGGCGGCGGTGCATATGTGTCGGTATCGATGACAGACCTCGGAGGTGGCCTGTACGAAGCTACTATCCCCTCTATGCTGTGCAGTGATTCGACCGTCAAATTCTATGTCAGCGCCGACGAAGAAACCAGCGGGACAATCAACAATCCAAGCCCCTCCAATCCATTCGTTGCCGTTGTAGCGACGAATATCGTAGTCACAATGGAGGACGACTTCGAGCTTGACTTAGGCTGGACGGTTTCCGGTAACGCGAGCGACGGACAATGGGATAGAGGAGTTCCGGTAGGCGGTGGAGATCGAGGCGATCCGCCTACGGACTTTGACGGATCGGGCAAGTGTTACCTCACTGACAATGAGGATGACAACTCGGATGTCGATGGCGGAACCACAACGCTCATGTCTCCCGTGATAGACCTTTCTGATGGCGATGCACAGATACATTACGCGAGATGGTACAGCAATGCAGTTGGTGCCGCTCCCTTTAGTGATGTTTTCGTCGTCTACGTCTCAAACGACAACGGCTCGAACTGGATCGAAGTCGAGACAGTCGGCCCGACCGATCAGGCGAATGGCGGATGGTACGAGCATACGTTCTTAGTCAGCGAATTTGTCACCCCGACCTCGCAGGTGAAGGTGCGTTTTGATGCCTCCGATTTGAGCGAAGGTTCCGTGGTTGAGGCCGGTATAGATGATTTCTGGGTCAGGCGCATCGAGTGCGATGACCAGACGGATACCGACGAAGACGGTGTCCTGGACCTCCTTGACAACTGTCCTTACGCGTATAACCCGCTTCAGGAAGATGACGACACCGATGAAGTCGGCGACTCTTGCGACAACTGTCTGTCCTATTTCAACCCCGCGCAGGACGACTATGACGGCGATGGCATTGGCGATAGTTGCGATGTCTGTACCGACACCGACGACGACGGTTACGGAAATCCGGGTTATCCGGCCAACACATGCGAAGACGATAACTGCCTAACCGTTGCGAATCCCGACCAATCCGATTCTGACAGCGACGGCGTGGGTAATGCTTGTGACGATTGCCCCGATGATCCGGATGATCTCTGCTGCGACCCGCAGTTTGACAACAGTCCGCCAGAGATAACATCGGGTGAATCTGTGACGATTGAGCCGGGTGAGTCGTTCGATTACACTGCCGAGGCTTCAGATGTCGACTGCGACGGCGCCGATCTCGAGATATCGATCACAGATGTACCGGCGTGGTGTACGCTTGTCGATCTGACTGTGTCCGGCACGGCAGAATGCCTGCATGAGAACACATCGTTCACGGTGATCGTGTTTGACGGTGGTCTGGCTGATACGGCAACGGTTCAGATAGTGATAGATGAATCAAATGTTGCTCCGGCGATCAGCGTTGCTGACCCTGTAGCGGTTCAAGGTGG
>DAOVLC010000226.1 GCA_030631455.1 Candidatus Zixiibacteriota bacterium | reverse complement strand
GACGACGTGGACTTCTGTCCGCTCGCGAAGCCTCTCGCACACGCAGAAAGATTCGACATTTATCGAGAGGCAATCATGTATCTCATGCGGCTCGATGACCCAGCCAAGATGCAGTCGGTCGAGGATACCGCGTGGAGCAGATATTACGGCATATACTATGTGTATCAACCTACAATTGTCTTCTTGGCGTTGCCGGGAGAGAGATTCATGCCGGAACTACCGAACCTCCCGATAATTGTGATTCAGGCGAGATCACCGCTCTACTTCACCGGTAAACGCCTGTACGGTTCATCAACGGGCGGTGTGATTCCGCATCTTGCCTTTCAGCGACCGAAGATAGATCTTGTTGGAAGCCGTGCGGAAATGGATATCGAGTATGTGACGCACAAATACAAACGTGAACCCGCGACAATCCACTTCGTGAAGCGGGATACTGGATGGAAAGCTGAGAGTATAACGAAGGAAGAGTAGTCAAGGGAAACATCTTGGTTTTTTCCTTGCATTCGGCTGCCGTCAGGCACGACGCGGGGATTGCAGAGGAGCGAAAGTGACACTGTATGAGTTCTGTCCGAAATGTGCTACACCGTTGGTCATGAGAATCGACGACGCCAAAGAGCGGCCGGTTTGCCCTTCCTGCGGATTCGTGCATTACCACAATCCCGCTCCGGCTGCAGGAGCGGTGGTGTTTGACAATGGCCGGCTCCTTCTGGTGAAGCGGGCACACGAGCCGTATGTCGGCAAATGGACTATTCCTGCCGGGTTCATGGAATGGGGAGAATCCCCCGAAGAGACGACCGTCCGAGAGTTGAAAGAGGAGACCAATCTGGATGTTGAGATTCAGGGTTTGTTTCATGTGTACGCAGGCAGCGACGATCCCCGTACACGCGCGGTTCTGATACTCTATTTTGCCCGCTCGGTTGCCGGTGAGGTCATAGCCGGTGATGACGCGTCAGAAGCAAAGTGGTTTGCACTTGATGAGCTTCCTTCGGATGATGAGATCGCTTTTGAGTCACACCGGAGGGCAATAGCACGGTTGAAAAGGAATCATCCGGGGCTGTTCACACCATGAAACTCAGGAACCGATTATTCTTAGCATTCTTTCTGTTCGCATTCCTGCCTGTAGCTGCGATCTCATTCGTAAGCCTGGAGCTCGCTCTAAATAGTCTGGATCGAGTCGCCTCCCCCGGTATCGAGAAGGCATTGGCCGACGCCGATTCTCTTGTCGAGTTGTCGCTCAGGGACCTCGAAAATCGATGCATCGAACAGATAGCGATGATCGATCCCGAATCGCCACGGGATGATCCCCATGAATTCGACCTGATCGTTATCAGAGAATCTGATACCACTGTAGTCATCATCGATCGTGAAGCCGACTCTTTAATGAGCGGCGAGATTGTCGATTTGATCGAGACTTTTGACTCGAAAAACACTATTGGGAGGATGAATTTCGGTGACATGATGCTTGTGTACGGTGTTCGATCTGTCGGCGATACGACCATTCTGGCAGGCTTCGTGCTCGGTGGCGGATATGCCTCACTTCTCGATGATTTTGGCCTGAATCAGCACAGGTTCGGACAGCTCAAGCTCCTGAAGTCAAGCGGCAGGAAATTCATGCGATTCATCTGGGCCGCCGCAACACTCTCCTATCTTCTGGTGATTATCCTGGTGACAAGGGTAACCGCTCGCGGGCTTACAAGACCGCTATCGAGACTTGGCGATCTGGTGGAAGAGGTCGGGCCGGGCAACTGGGATATCCGCCTCAACTACAGCAGAAAGGACGAAATCGGCTCGCTGGTCTCGGGATTCAACCGGATGTCCTCACGGCTATCTGAGACGACCCGTAGAATGATCGAGGCAGAGAAAACGGCGGCATGGCAGCAGACTGCGAGAGTGATCGCACACGGCATAAAGAACGCTCTCGCGCCGGTGAAACTTGCCATCGCGAGATTGTCCAAGACTATCGATACGCGAGACTCCGAGGTCATGTCGCCACTCGGGACTATCCATGCCGAATTGGAACTGCTCGAAAAGACTGCCAGGGATTTCTCAATGTATGGCAGGCCAGTCGAGAGCAGGCCGACCGATGTGAATCTGAATATGGTCGCAAGACAAGCTGCCAGAATGTGTGAAACGGACTGCGGGAAAGCAACGGTGGAGTTTTCTTTGGATGAGAATCTGCCGACGATCAGTGTTGACGAGAGTATGCTGCGGGAAGCACTCATCAATCTCATAAAGAATGCCTGTGAAGCTGTTGATGACGGTGGTAATGTGAAAATCAGGACGTCGATCATTGCTGAGGGTGTGGCAGTTGCAATTTCCGACGATGGCGCGGGGATCGACCCTGAGATCAAAGGGAAGCTATTCGAGCCTTATGCTACGACCAAACCGAGCGGCACCGGTCTCGGACTGGCAATCGTGAAAAAGATCGTGATTTCGTCCTGCGGTAAGATAACCTTTGAAACCGGCAGCAAAGGCACTACGTTTAGTATATTGTTCACGAGTGGAGATGAAGGAAGATCAAGCTGACATATTCGTCGTAGATGACGACAAGCTGCTCCGTGAGGAGTTGATATATACTCTCACACATGAGGGTTATTCTGTCGATGCTTTCGAGACAATTGCTGAATGCAGGGGTGCCCTGATAGAAAGAACGCCCCTCGTGCTTCTTCTCGACATTCAGCTACCTGACGGAAACGGCGTGGAATTCCTGAAGGAAATCGTATCGCGACAGTCGCACCCTGAGGTTATCATGATCTCAGGTGCGGCTTCGCTTCAGGAAGCGGCCGATTCGATGATGATCGGGGCAACTGACTTCCTCGAAAAGCCTTTCGAACCGCAACGCCTGCTTTCGGTCGTAGGTAGTGGCATGAGGATTGCGAGGCTGAAGCAGCTCAATAGCAGACTGATCGAAAGCAGACTTGAGGAGTACGAGATTGTCGGTGATTCGGCTACAATAGGTAAACTGAAGGATCAGATTCGTCAGATAGCCGATACCGATGCACGTGTGTTGATAACAGGTGAGAGCGGCACAGGTAAGGAGTTGGTCGCAGGCCAAATTCATTACCTGAGTGGTAGATCGGGTGCCCCATTTGTGAAGCTCAACTGCTCGGCGTTGCCGTCAGAGCTGGTGGAGAGCGAGCTTTTCGGCCATGCAAAGGGCGCTTTCACGGGCGCAATCAGATCTCGTAAGGGGCGATTTGTCAAGGCCGATGGCGGCACTCTTTTGCTCGACGAAATAGGTGACATGCCGCTTGACATCCAGCCGAAGCTGCTTCGTGTGATCGAGACCGGTGAGGTCGAGGCCGTCGGGTCCATAGATTCTGTCAAGGTCGATATCAGGCTGGTGAGTTCGACAAATCGCGATATTGAGATGCTCGCAGAGCAGGGGAAGTTCCGTTCCGATCTGCTGTACAGAATAAACGCAGTACCGATTAACGTGCCGCCTCTTCGCGAGCACCGTGAGGACATCCCGCAATTAGTCGATCACTTCCTTGAGAGATTGTCGGCAAAAGACCCGTCGAGCCAGAAGCATTTTGATGCAGGTGCGGTCGATGCTTTGAGCTCGAATGACTGGCCGGGAAACGTCCGTCAGCTAAGAAACATCATAGAACGGCTTTATTATACGGCAAGCGGGGAGCACATTTCTGCGGATGCCGTCAGGGAGTGTCTCGGTAATAAAGAGCTTGGACCGGATGATGACGCTGCGGAAGGTGCAAACAGACTCGCGTCAGCAGCATCACACTTCGAGAGAGGTTTCCTCAAACTTGAACTCGAAAAGGCAGGAGGCAACATCACGCGGCTTGCAGAGAGACTCGGCATGGATCGAGGCAATCTGTATCGGAAGCTGAAGAAGATCGGCCTGTTGTCAAATTGACATCATGACAATATATCCTGATGTGACATATACAACGATGAGCCAGACGGTCGCCGACTTTCATTATCGTAATCGCTTGCAGGACAGGCACAACGGGACGACTCCGAAAACCGGCATGGTTTATGCAACAGCTATCTGTAAAATGGAAAGGAATGCACAATGAACAGAGTTTACAGAAGCAGCGGCCAAGTGACACTTGTAGTACTCATGGCAGTACTATTGACAGGCGCAGTCATAGCAGCCCCGGCAGAGACCGGTACCTACTCCAGCATCACGATCGAAGTCGATGAGCATAAGGGAGTCGTGATCATTGAGGAGAACGGGGGCACACACAAACACAAGTTCTTAGTCAGAGATATTCGGACTCCCGAGGGAGAGGTTGTTTTCAGCAGTGATCTTGTCGTTACTTCAGAGGGATTTGTGGCAGACGGCGTGCTTTATCAGCTCGAAAACCTCAGAGTTGACGAGATATACGAAGGGGATG
>DAOVLC010000094.1 GCA_030631455.1 Candidatus Zixiibacteriota bacterium | reverse complement strand
GGCTTCCGACTGAAGTTGTCTCAAGCATATCTATTCACCCCCCCTAAACGATCTCGCAGCGCCGGTCAGCGCCTTTAGCTTTCTTAGAGCATAATCCTGAGGAAGAAACTCAAGGCTGCAGGATGGCGATATCCAGAAATCTTTCTCACCCAAACTGTCCGCTACCTCTCTCATCTCGGCTATGAGGTCGTGCTGCGTCTCCAACTTGAGATCGCGCGCATCGGCAAGTCCGAAGCAGAAGCTGCAGTCGGCCCCGGAGTCGAGCAGGGTATTCTTGTTGGCAGTGTGGCTGACACAATCAACTCCAACGACTGACACCCTGTATTTCTTCAGACTGTCTCTTATAGTATCAATATTCCCGAAATAGAAATACACCCAGAACTCGATATTTGCAGGCTCGGACAATCGATTAATGATCTGGATTGATCTCTCTGCAAACTCGGGATGGAACGGCAGCGACGGTTCATCAAATTGAATGTGGCTGCAACCGGCTGCTGTCAAGGCTTCTACTTCACCAGCGAGTATCTTCTCAATTTCGCTGAACAGCTTCTCTTCGTCATGGTAGTATCTGTCTTCACACATGGCGCGAAATGTCGCCGGCCCCGGAAGTACCGCTTTCACCGAGACGTTACTGCACTTTGAGGCGAACAGGTAATCATCGGCGGATGTGGGAGATAAAACAGTCAGATCTCCGTCGATCGCAGGCCTGCGATAGTATACATTGTTGTCGAAGAAGCGTAGCAAGCCTCCGCGATTCAGGTTCTCAATATGAGAACAGAAACGGCTGACCGGATCATCCCAGCGAATCAGCCCGTCAGTGATCAAATCGAGACCCACCTCCTGTTGCTCCCGAATGGTTCTCCTGATTGTCTCCTGAAATGCCTGTTCGAGATCGGCATCGCCGATTTTGCCTGATTCGCGCCTGTTGATCGCGTTCCTCAGATTGACCTCGCCTCGAACAGAACTGATCTTTGGATAGCTATTGACGACAGTCGTTTTGACCATACTCAGCTCCCCCTTTCGAGAAGCGCTTACTCGGGCTGCATCCGATGACGGTTTCAATCCTGTGCCCGTCATTAGTTTCTCCGGCAGACAATGATGCACCC
Source organism: Candidatus Zixiibacteriota bacterium (assembly GCA_030631455.1). Lineage (GTDB taxonomy): Bacteria > Zixibacteria > MSB-5A5 > JAABVY01 > JAHJOQ01 > DAOVLC01. The sequence continues at coordinate 5,249 of DAOVLC010000094.1, read as the reverse complement.
ATGCCAAGTTCTCCATTCTGGTTATCAATCAGGCTTAACACGAGCCACAATCATTAAACCGCCGGGCTATGGAATTGTCAAGAACTTATCCGAATTGGGAAATCATGAAATGCCAGCTTCTTGCTGTGCGGTTATAGCGGATGCGCTATTGTGATTGCCTGGCAGACCGGCAGGTCAGGCGATAATGAGAGTCAATTACTGTGGCAAAGGACAAAGACCGAACGGAGAGGTAATTCTTATAATTCGCTAATCGAACTTCGCTTCCGGCTCAGTAAGGATCGGCTCCATGCCAAACTTGCCTTCCATCTCCTCCATTCGGAGACGCACGTTCTCGTCGATATTAAGTGCATCAGAATTATTGTAGAACTTGCCGTTGTCGAGAGAGGTCAGATCCTTCAGCTCTGACAGCACAGCCATTATCTTGCAGAGAGACGTATCGATCACGCTCAATGCCCCGTTCAGTTTGCCACTGTTGTCGGTAATCTCTCTCGATTCGATCGTTAGCTGCAGAAGCTGTGTACGACCTGATATAATCGTCGCAGCGTTGTTTATATAGTGCGATAAAGTAGCAATAGCGATGTTTTTCGATCGCATCATACCGACCCTGCGCTCCTCTTCGAGGACCCTTCGTGACAGTTCCTGCCGCTCCCTGAAAAGGCTCTCAATAGTACAGTAGCTCTCGAACAATTCGCGGTTTGCACGCTGCATTATCTTCATTGGGTCACCGATATCTATCCCGAGGAAATCGGACGCCTTCATCATCTCTGTTGCGAGCTTGAAGCTGAGTTCGCCAATAAATTCCTTCTTCAATTTCAGAGAATCCGTCAACAGCTTGACTGTATCCAGATAGCGTTCGATATTCTGTTTCTGGTTGGAATAAGCCCTGCAGCTGAGATGGTCAGCCAATATGACAATCAGATCCAGCTTATCGGTTTTATGGATGTTTTCTGAATCGACTCTCATGTGATGATTGCCTATGGCTGACTGCAAACAGGTCGGCAAACCCCACTTTCGAGAAATGAATTTCCCGATCTGAGCGTGGTTCATCCCGTAGGTCTGTTGCTCGACGTCAATCAGATCATGACTGTAGAAGTGATTGTTCAGCAACGGAATATGACTGTCGGGCTCGGTCTTGAGGAGGTAAAGGTGGCCAAAATCATGCAGCAGACCCGCTACGAATGCCTCCTCCGGCTTGGCATAACCTATCTCTTCTGCGATGAGCTTTGAGGCTATGGCTACTGCTGTCAGACTACCGTAGAACTCCCGGATGTCAAAACCCACAATACTGTTCAATCGCTTGTCAGGCTGGAATACGGAAACGGAGAGCGCGAGACATTTCACCATCGAAAGTCCGAGCCTGACAATAGCCTGGTGTACTGTGGAGATTTCAGATCCGCGCTGGTAGTAACTCGAATTGGCCATTTTCAGGATCTTGGCGGTGAGATTGGGATCGTGCATGATGGCTGACGCAAGCTTCTCTGCGGATGTGTCCTCCCTGTCGACAGCCTGGAGTACCTCGGCAAGAACTTGCGGAAGTGCGAAAATATCATCTACGTGTGCAAGTCCAGTCTCAATGTCTGTCTTTTCCGCCGTCTGGGTCATGATATCGAGCCACTCCTATGTAACAATGTTATCAGCCCCCTGACGCCACAGTAATACAAGTATCGGTCATGACTCCACTAAGCTTAACCAAGCCTTGCATACGCATTCCATTATCTTGTTGGAATGCAATGTGATACGAGTTACTGGATGTTGAAACTGGCACGGGAATTGACCAGCCAGCGCGAAACTGCTTTGTTGCCCCTTCATGAAACGAGTTAACGTGCTGCTATCAGGCGGTTGCTCGGCGGGATTTGACCTTTTCGATTAATTCGCTCAGATTCTCCAGCCTGAACGGTTTTGGCAGAATATGGTCAATGCCACGCCTGCCGGCCTTTTCGACCTCTTCGTTGAGCCCCCATCCGGATATCATGATGATAGGTGTATCGGGCTTGTGGCTCTTGATTCTCTCGACGACTTCCCATCCATCGATATCGGGTAAGCCTATGTCACAAATGACCAGATCAAAACGTCCTCTCGTGAACTCCTCGACTCCCTGCACTCCGGTCGAGCAAACCGTTACATTGTATCCAAGTTGGTCGAGCATGCCGGTCAGAAGTTCGCGAATTATCTCCTGGTCGTCTATAGCCAGAATATCCAATGATTTACCTACTTGTTCTGTCTGCACACTTTCCTGATCGAATCTCAGGCAGAAGAGGCGATCGCCTTCATCCCGATTCTTCTCATAGAACGATACCGAGTTCCGAGGAAAGCCGTCGACGGCCTCGCTTTGTGAGAGGTCGGGGTGCATTTCGAGCGGTCTGTAAACGAGGTTTCCGACATCCGCTTCCTCGCCGCCAAGTGAATGATCCGAGACTATCAGATAGCTGAAGCCTTCTTTGTCCTGAAGATTGATGAGCATGTGCTCATCGACCTCGAACTCATCCCAGACCCACTGCAGCACTTCTGAGATGAGCGGCCTGACACTTTCCTGCTCTCCCGGAACTGGTGCCACGGATGAGAGATCGGCCTCGAAACTGACTCCGGGATTCTCCCTGAGGTAGTGAAGATTGGGGTCGCTACCGTATCGCACAATTGTGAGCTGCTTGAGCATCTCAGACAGATCAACCGGAGCGGAATCCGTTACCCGAGAATTCTCTTCTCTGATTTCCCGCTGGAGCTGCTTGATCAATTCGCCGGCCTGGAATGCCTCGTCTGCTATCATGTCGAGATTGAGCAGAACGCTCTTCCCGTCGGTAAGACTCTCTTCTTTCAGTCCGAATCCAAGGAGTTGTGCCTTGCCGATAATGCCTGTCAGAGCATTGTTGATTTGGTTGAGATTATTGACTGCGCCACTGCCGACCGGGATTCCGCCGTATCCATCGGCTGATTTCCTGCCTACCGTGAAGGATTCGAGCTTGTATGCCAGGAGATCGAAAAGCAGCATCTGAATCGGGCTCTCCTCCTGCAGCACGGGAGACTCGTCGCTTCCCTCCAGAAACAGAACGCCAATTCTCCGATCATTCCAGTTGAGCGGCACAGTCCTGCAGAATGACGGGAGCTTCCTACTCGAGCTTCTCTCCATGAACCATGACAGATCTTCGCCTGCAAGCGAGAGAAACACTCTCTCGATTTCATGCCTTTCGCTGTAGTTTTCCTCGGTTCCGAGCTTGTGGGCGGTTCCCCACGGGCCGTTTCCCGCTCTGAGTTCGAAACCGTTGACCTTTCCCCCGTCATAGCCGAATGAGGTAAACACGCGCATGCTCTGACGATCCTGCTCCAAAGCCAGGATCATTCCGGCATCGTACTCCGGAATCAGCCCATAGATAGTCTTTTCCAACGCCTTTCCGATTTCTGATTCTGAGAAAGACTGCAATAGGGATTTGGCACAATCCGCAAATTCACGGCCGTCGAATTCCGATACTCCGGAACGACTCTGCAATTGTGGAAGAACTAACCGGATCAGCCTCAGGACAAGCTGCATCCGGGATATCTCGTCGGGAGAGAATGATTCGCGCTCGGTCGGGATGGATGCCACAAGAACACATGGTTCGGTCTCTCCGCCGCCTACAGGGAAGATGAGAAAACGCGCGCGCTCGTCAGTGTCTGGCGATACAGTTTTGACGATGACCGTCTTGCCGTTCTGAACGGTTTTATCGAAGTGCCGCGTGAAGTTATTCGGTATGTCCCCCGCAAAAGGTGAATCGTCGGTTGTCTTGATGATGCTCCAATCACCTGCGCCGATCTTTGCCGCAAGCACCATTCCATCGGCACGAAGAGTCTCCTCGCCGTATTCCAGGAGAACTCCGAGCCTTTCCGGCAACTCGCTATCTCCATCGAGCGCCGAGAGTATCTCGATCTGTTTGCGACTCTTGTCCGCGGAGACGGAAATCTGCTCAGTCAGCTGGCGTATCTCCCGCTCCATACGGAACGATGCCACCACCGGTCCGAGAAGATTAGCGGCAGAGTTGAGAATCTCAGATTCCCTTCGGGTGAACTGATAGGGAGTCTCCCCAAGGATCAGAATCACTCCGACTGAACCGTTTCTCGACATAAGTGGCGCAGTCATGGCTGACTCTATATTCATTGTCGCGAGCAATTCCTGCGTAGCCTTGTCGGAATGCGACAGCTTTCCTACTGTATGTGGGCGCGACACTTTCTGGCTGCGTGAGATGATATCACTATCGAGACTGATCTTCTCCAGAGTTGCCTCTTGAGACTTGTCAAGCTTCACCGATGAAGTCAGATACAGCTCCTTGCTTGAAGGATTATAGATGTAAATAGCCCCACGGCAGTCATCGAGAGTGCGAGATATCTCGTTTAGTGAAAAGTTGAGCACTTCAACGAGCGAGTAAGGTTCGAAGATAATGTTCTTCAAGTTGTTCAGGAACTGAAACTCCGATTCCTTCTGCTTCTCGGCCTCTCTATCGAATGACAGCTTTCGTACGGCCACAAACATGGAAAGTGCCGCGGTCACTGCGCCGACCGCAATGATAATCTCCGAAATCTGAGACACAACATCAGGGATTCCCGGAACAAACAGTTGCGAGAAATTCTCAAGCGACATTACTGCGCGAGCGAGGAATGCAACGAAGACCAACGCCATTCCGAAGAGCGTGGTTTTCCATCCGGTGAGACCACAGCGACTGAACCTGTCAGAGAATACGAGAATAGAGATTATCATCAGGGCGGAAAGAATTGCTCCTAACCACATAGGCAGACTGTTCATCTGTTCATCACCTCGGTATCAACTCATCCTGCTCTAATCGCATCCATGAACCCTGGCCAGGATTCCAGCAAGATGTATCACAAACTACGATGCAAAACCTCACGAAGTATCAGCGAAAGAACAACACCTCACACCCGGCCCAATTCAACGATCTCAAAGTATATTCTTACTGAACGGATTCAACAAAAACATTGCACGGTAGCGGCGACAGATCCGGATTGACGCATCCGGTGACGCTTGGTCTGAACGTCAGAACAAATGAGGATTGTTCCGGCTAAATCGATGCCGAGGAGTGCTTCCTACTCGACGCATCCGGCCAACGGTGCCGGGCCGCCGGCAAATATGTATAGCACCAGATAGACTACATCGTCGATGTCTATAGAGCAACTGCCGTCAGGATCACCCGTGTTAAGCGGCATCGGCACAGGTCCCCCCGAAAAGATGTGGCTAATCAGATAGATGGCATCGTCCACGTCAACAT
>DAOVLC010000013.1 GCA_030631455.1 Candidatus Zixiibacteriota bacterium | reverse complement strand
GCTGAACTTCTCGGCAGGTTACCCCGGTACGGTGGAGTGGATACAGAATGCCGTGGACAGATTCGGAGTCAAACTCGGTGCTGGCAACACTGCTGTTCAGGCGCCGTTTGTGTATCCTTTCCTGCGAGCCGGTCAGCTTACAGGGCTGCTCGGCGGAATGCGTGGAGCAGCGGAGTTCGAGAAATTGACAGGTTTTCGCGCGAAGGCTACGACGTTCATGCTGTCACAGACTTTTGCACACGGCATAGTGATGCTGTTTATCATAGTAGGAAATATCGCCTACTTCGTTACCGGCAGGAAGAAAGAGTAAGGACGGCATGCTAAATGAGATGATAGGTCTTTGGATCGGAGCATTCCTGACTCTTGGGATTATGTCGTTCCTGTATAAGGACAATCCCTGGTACAAGATATGTGAAGCTATTTTTATCGGTATCTCCGCGGGCTACTGGTTTGCGTCAATGTGGTGGCAGAATCTGGTCGCTAAACTCATCGACAATCTCTGGCCTGCTCTGGTAGCCTTAGGTCATGGCGAAATCCAGTACAACCTCGTGTATTTGGTGGCCGCTGTACTTGGTGTTATGATGCTGCTTAGGCTGGTTCCCGGCGTCGGATGGTTATCGAGATGGCCGATTGCTGTGATCGTCGGCGCAACTGCCGGCCTTCAGTTCATCAACTTTCTCGTTTCGAATGGAGTCAAACAGATACGCAATACAATCGTGCCGCTTTTCGGGCCAATCTCGGATGCAGGCGGCATACCGCCTGTGCAGTCGTGGGAAGAGGCGCTCGGGAATGTCGTCATTCTCGTGGGGACTTTCACCGGTCTGGTTTATTTCTTCTTCTCGAAGGAACACAAGGGATTGTTCGGCGGCACCGCGAAAGTCGGAACCTGGTTTATCATGATAACTTTTGGCGCATCATTCGGCTACACAGTGATGAGCCGAATGTCGCTCTTCATAGGTCGGCTCGACTTTCTTGTTAACGATTGGGTAATGGTGACGCTGGATTTTGTTGGGTTATAGTGTGATTAGTGGTTTACGTAAATCAGTTCCGACTTGTATCATTGCTCTGACACTGCTGCTTGGTCCGAGTGCGTTCGCCCAAGAGTCGCCTGATACTGCAACAGTCGATTCAGTATTCGTGAGCGAGGCTGTGGAGTCTGCAGCTTCTCCGAGAGCCGCTCAACTCAACGTGGTTCAGGATTCGCGGGGCGATGCTGGCGGTGCTATTAGTGTCAAGTGGTTTAGATCGCCGGACGATGGCATGGGTGCTGATAACATCACCGGTTATGAGATCTTCCGCTCGGAGTCACCAGATGGCTTGTTTGAGTCTGTCGGATTTGCCTCCAGGGGAAGAACTTCATTTGAGGATGCCACGACGGTCGATGGTCAGACTTATTACTACTACTTGGCAACCGTGTCGGCGACCGGCGTTTCCCGGTCAGGGGTTTCAGCGGGGGCAAGGTCCTCTGCGCAGTGGCTTAACACGCGGGATATCGATACCCTTATAATTGGATTTATTATATGCTTCTCTGTCATCTTTTTCATATATCACGCTCAGAAGGGGAAAAAGCTGTTCCTTCGGAAGATAGCGGGACTCGAGGCAGTCGATGAGGCGATTGGTCGTGCGACTGAGATGGGTCGCCCCATACTGTTCATACCGGGCATTCAGGATCTGGATAACGTCCAAACCGTTGCGGGGCTGACGATTCTAGGGCGCATTGCGCGTACTATCGCGGATTATGACACGAAGATCAATATGCCTGTTTCCCGTTCGATCGTTATGGCTACTGCCCGCGAAACAATCAAGCAGGCCTATGTTGCAGCGGGCAGGCCTGACGCTTACTCCGATGACATGGTCTACTATCTGACCGACGAGCAGTTTGGATATGTGGCCGCGGTTGATGGTATCATGGTTCGCGAGAAACCTGCTACCTGCTTCTATCTTGGGGCATTCTTTGCTGAGTCGCTCATCATGGCGGAGACCGGCAATTCCATCGGGGCGATACAGATAGCTGGTACCGCGATGCCGTCTCAGTTGCCGTTCTTTATTGCCGCATGCGACTACACGCTCATTGGTGAGGAGTTGTTTGCGGCATCAGCGTACCTGTCGGATGAGCCGAGACAGCTTGGCGCTCTCAAGGGTCAGGATGTTGGCAAGATAATCGCAATGAGTGTTATATTGGTCCTTTGCATCCTGTTTTCGGTTGCGGCGATTACGGAATCAGAGAGCATTCTCTCTCTGGCAAACACATTCAAGGGATGGTTTTCGTTGAGTTGATCGATTATGCGTAGAACTTTTCCAATATTGATTACGGTAGTTGTCGGTTGGGTGCTGATTGTTGCTGATTTTATCCCGCACAAGCCGTTCGGGAATTTGGGTGACGACTTCGCACTATATTTTGATATTATCGCCGTATTCGCCTTCATTCTGGGTGGTGGGAATCTCTTCAGGATTCACCTCACGAAAGTCCAAAAGAAGAAGAAAGACTGGCCGTTTTCGATAGTGACATTGGGTGGTTTTATTGTCATGTTAGCCGCCGGGTTGTTCAAGATCGGTAATCCGGGTGGTATCCAGGGCGACGTCGCCGCGGTGGGTTCGCTGTTCAATGACATGTATATGCAGATATTTACGCCCTTGCAGGCATCGATGTTCGCTCTGCTTGCCTTCTTTGTTGGCTCAGCGTCATACAGGGCTTTCAGAGCCAAGACCACGGAAGCAACGATACTACTGATAGCGGCATTCATAGTCCTTTTGGGACGGACACCTTTCGGTCTCTGGCTAACGTCCGGGCTGACAGGTGACATGTCCTTCTTGCAGCTTCCGAATCTTACCGATTGGATCATGGATGTGCCGAATCTCGCCGGGCAACGGGCTATAATGATAGGTATTGCTCTTGGAGTGATCTCGATGTCGCTCCGACTTATTTTGGGTGTCGAGAGAACATATCTTGGTGGGGACAGCGATTGAGTGTTGATATGACTAATGGTGCGATGAAAAAACAGAGCCTGGTTGAACGGCTGCAGTATATCGACCGGAGGATAATATTTGCATTCATTGCGGTTGCCGTGATTGTTCCGCTTCTGATTGGTGCGCAGTTGAAGGAGAAGACGACTCCGATTGTTCAGGCGATGTTTGATAATGTAGAGGGGTTGCCGGAAGGATCCAGAGTACTCCTATCTTATGACTACGGCCCTACGACAGCTCCTGAGATACAGCCGATGGTCGACGCGATGGTTAGACACTGCGCTGAGAGAAAGTGCAAGATGTATATGATGGCCGTGTGGGCTACTGGACACAATCTAACCGGGGAGACGATCGAAGGAGTACTGAGACCAGATTTCCCGGATTTGGAATACGGTGTTGATTTTATCAATCTTGGATACAAGGCGGGAAATCAGGGGTTGATTCGCCTTATACTGGTCGATTTCAAGACGATGTACTCTACCGATGCTAACAATATCGCTATTGACGATTTTCCAATGATGGAAAACATCACAAGCCTCCGGAACTTCGACCTTATAGTGTCATTCGGCGGAGGTTTTCCGGGAATCAAAGAGTGGATTCAGTTTGCCGGTGACCCGGGGAACATACCTATCGGCGGAGGATGCACTGCTGTCGGCGCTCCGAATCTGTATCCGTACTATCCGTCGCAGTTGGTGGGACTTCTCGGCGGAGCCAAGGGAGCCGCGGAATATGAGAACGCTCTGATAATCGCATATCCGAAATACGAAGACTACCCGATGGCCGGGATGAGCCTCATGGTATCCCAGACGGTGGCGCATATAGTAATAATCTTCTTCATCGTCTTTGGAAACGTTCTCTATTTCATACTCAGGGCACGCGGCATGACTAAGGAAGGCCTGGGAGGGGTTCGATGACGCGTAGACAGCTCGCAACATATATTTTCTTCGGTGTTGTCGTAATTCTTTTCGCTATAAGTGTAGCCCTGAAGGGCTTCTTTGTCACTTTTGGTGCCTTCCTTACTCTTGCGATATTTTCGTTCTTGTATGACGATAATCCGTACTATAAATTCGCAGAGCATCTGTTCGTGGGAGTAAGTGCAGCTTACTGGATGTGCATGGGGTTCTGGGGAACCATGGTTCCGAACTTGTTCGGGAGGCTCTATCCGCCGATGGTGGGACCGGTAATTCCTGCACTCAAAGATAATCCGTCGGATCCTTTCATGCTCATCCCGCTTATACTCGGCATCATGCTGTTGATGCGTCTTTCGTCGAAGGCTGGATGGATTTCGAGATGGGCTCTGGCCTTTGTCGTAGGTACAACCGCAGGTCTGAACCTTGTTCGATATCTCAGATCAGATTTCATTCAGCAGATAAGCAGTACGGCGATGCCGCTGTACGTCACGAATTCAGCCGGATTCAGCCTGGGCGAGACGATTTCGAACATCGTTATTTTCATCGGAGTGATGTGCGGTCTGATCTACTTCTTCTTTTCCAAGGAGCACAAAGGCGCATTCGGTGCCGGGGCTCGCGCCGGCGTAATCGTGCTAATGATCACATTCGGTGCATCATTCGGCTACACTGTTATGGCCAGAATCTCGTTGCTGGTGGGGCGGATGCAGTATCTCCTCGATAGCTGGCTCGGTATGATAGGATGAGAGTTTCCCATGAGGCTTTTCCATAAGAGGTGTGAATATGAAGCATAAACTGAGGTTTGCAGCGGTTCTTCTGTTCCTCCCACTGATCTTCTCTCCTCTTCTTGCTCAGGAGGGGGAGGAGATGCAGGACGGCCTGCTTGCGGAGATGCAAATTGAACCACCGCCACAAGCCGTGATTACTGTTGCTGAAGATATGCCCAATGATGGCGGGCATAAGCTCACGGTGAGGTGGGAGTTTCCGAAGGAATTCACAAGTTCGGTGGTAAGGTTTGAAGTGTATCGAGCTTATTCTCCCGACGGAGAGTTTGTTCTGCGAGGCGAGTCTCCAAACGACTTCTACGAATACTTGGATATCGGAGACAGGGAGGAAGAAAGCCCCAACTACATGCCGAACGATTCGAGCTACTATTACAAGATCGTAGCGGTTGGCACGGAAGGCGTTTCTTCCGAATCGGAGGTCGGCGGACCTTATAAGACTTACGGTCAGTGGTTCCACACAGGCAAAGTCCCGCTTTTGATTGCGGTCATACTCTTTTGTATCTTCACGATCTATTTTGTTCTATCGGCCAAAGGAGGCAAAGAACTGTATATTCGTCCCCTTGCCGGAATAGAAGCCGTTGACGAAGCTATTGGGCGTGCGACCGAGATGGGCAAGCCGATACTCTATGTTCTTGGCATCGGGACAGCGGCTGAAATAGCTACGATTGCATCGTTTACCATTCTCGGCCGCGTTGCAAAGAAGGTTGCGGAATACCAGACCAGTCTGATCGTTCCTTGCTACGAACCGATTGTCATGAGTGTCGCTCAGGACATCGTAAGATCAGCCTATCTCGAGGCGGGCAGACCGGACCAATACGACGAAGATTCTGTTTTCTTCGTGACAAACGCTCAGTTCGCCTATGTCGCCGGTGTCAACGGTATCATGGTGCGAGACCTCCCGGCCACAAACTTCTATCTGGGGTACTTCGCAGCCGAGTCGCTGCTTCTCGCCGAGACAGGCAACGCGATAGGGGCGATTCAGATTGCCGGCACAGACCAGGTCAGCCAGTTGCCCTTCTTTGTGGTCGCATGCGATTATACTCTGATCGGTGAAGAGCTATACGCTGCGTCAGCGTATCTGGGACGGGATCCTCTTCTTCTTGGATCCCTCAAGGCTGAGGACTGGGCAAAGGGGATTCTGATGGTGTTGATGGTACTCATCATCCTGGCCGTACTGCTGGGCTGGGATGCCCCTCGTGAATGGATCAGGGTGAATCTGTAGAGGAGGATGGTAGTATGAAACGACGGGTTCCCTTGATGATGGTTTTCGTGGTCAGCCTCTTCATGGTTGTCCAGAACTTTGTCCCGCTTGATGAATGGAACTGGATCTATCAGTTCCTGCTCGACTGGACGATGATTATCGGCATCCTCTCTCTCCTGCTCGGCATGTGGTCTCTCTGGAAAGTACATACGCAGAAGATAAAACGGAAATCTGAGAACTACGGCTACAGCTTCATCACGCTCAGTGGGTTGATTCTGATGCTCATATTCGGCTTCTTCCCCGGCTCGGGCGGCATAGAGAATTACTGGTACAGGAGTTTCTTCTACTATATTATGGTGCCGATTCAGGCCACCATGTTCTCTCTGCTTGCGTTTTTCATCGCTTCTGCTGCATTTCGCGCTTTCAGAGCCCGATCGGTTATGGCGACTCTGCTGCTTTTGGCAGCGCTTGTTATAATGGTGAGATTCGTTCCGATGGGACCTCTTTCCCCCATAGTATCAGATGCAGCCGGGTGGATACTGAAAGTTCCCAACCTGGCTGCGAAACGTGCGATTATCATCGGTGTCGGCCTCGGGGCCGTCGCCACTGCGTTGAAGGTAATGCTCGGAATCGAACGATCTTACCTTGGCAGGGATTGAGGAGGATACCGGAATGAATATATTCGTGAGAATGGCTAATCTCGATCGCCGTTGGATATTCGTTTTCCTGTTTCTTGTGGTTTCACTCGCATACTTCCTCAGGAATGTGACCAGCGTTCCGGTGAATACCACGAAAGAGGTCGAATCGATTTACAATTTCATAGAGGGCCTTGATCCTGGCGACAAGATACTACTGGCTCTCGACTACGATCCGAGTTCACTGGCGGAGCTTCACCCGATGTCACGCGCGATACTGCTGCATTGCTACAGGCAGGACGTGAAGGTCGTAGGTATGACTCTTTCACAGTACGGCGCCGGTATGGTCGAGGAAGTCTTCAGAAACGTCAAGAGCGAAGCTGAGAGAATCTACGGCAAGACTGTCGAATATGGTGAGGAGTACTGTTTCCTCGGATACAGGCCGTATCCGGCCTTCGTAATACTCGGAATGGGAGAGAACTTCCGGATATTCTTCCCGAGGGACTACTATGACACGCCGCTTGACGACCTCCCGATTATGCACCGTGTAAGAAACTATGATGATCTGGAATGCGTCGTAGTCATTGAGTCAGGCACTGCCGCTGACATGTGGCTCGTTTACGGAAGCGCTCGCTACAACATGCCACTTGCGTTTGGAGTGACCGGAGTCATGGCTCCAGACTACTACCCGTATCTTGGCAACGCCCTTTTCGGATTGATAGGAGGCTGGAAGGGCGCAGCCGAGTATGAGAAACTGCTGGAGCAAGAGCACGACGCCAACCGCGGCATGCTTGCACAGGTTGTCGCACATCTTGTCATAGTGCTCTTCATAGTCATTGGTAATATCGGATACTTCGTGTCTCGCAAGAAAACGAAGATAGGGGATTAGGAGGAGGTTTGGAATGATGGAAAACGGCCCGGACCTTGTAACTTTACTCTGGACTACTCTCGCGGCCTTTCTGACGCTGGCGACTTTCTCCTTCTTGTATAAAGACAATCCATTGTATAAGATCGCTGAGCATCTTGTGGTCGGAGTATCGGCAGGTTACTTCATGGTACTGTTCCTGTGGACCAGCCTGAAACCAGTCCTGATCGACAGGCTAATCGATGGTCAGTACTGGTACTACATACCTGCCGTTCTTGGTGTGATGATGTGGTTCAGATTTTCCAAGAAGCTCGGCTGGTTATCACGATATCCGATTGCGTTTTACGTCGGCACGTCAGGTGTTGCGATTCCGTTGTATATGTACAACAATGTGAACAGGCAGCTCTCGTCGACGCTTGATCTGACGCTCGGTTTCGGCTCGCTGGCTCATTTCTGGAACATCATAATCGTGATAGGTGTATTAACAGGGTTAGTATACTTCTTCTTCTCCAAGGAGCACAAGGGTGCGTTTGGAGGAGCCGCAAAGATCGGGATCTTTATCCTGATGATCGGTTTTGGAGCAAGTTTTGGCTATACGGTCATGGCGAGAATATCGCTGTTTGTACAAAGAATTGCTTCACTTGAAGAGTGGGGGGTGATGCTGTACACTTATATTTTTGGTTAGTAATGTGATGGATGGGTAGAAGAAGGCTGTGTAGTTTGCGGGGAATGAAGGGCAGGGGCCGATACGGGGAGAAACATACTCTGGTATCTCACTGCCTGACAGTCGATTCGCGCCAAGGGATTCTCCTGCAAGAAAGTTTCGACTTTTTGCAGATTTCTGTTGACAAGATAACCTCATAAGGTTAAATTGCTTAACAGGCGATACAACAACAGATGATTTTGCTCCGTAAGTCGCCGGGATGCATTAACTTGGCGGAATACCCGCGTAGGTCAAGACCAAGGACGGTACCATGGCAAAAGTTCAGACTTTCAAGCCTAAGCGCCGCAACAAGAAAAAGATGACACCCGAAGAGGCGAAGAAGGCGAGATCCGAGTATCAAAGAAGATACTATCTTGCGCACAGGGAAAAGGCGAGGGAGTATCAAAGGCTCTACAACCTTACTCACAAGAAGAAACAGCGGATGAAGGGCGCGAACGGGGTCGAGTATGTCAGGGAAGATGCAAAGGCAACTTTCAACACGCATGATCTGATGCATGCCCCCGTTGAGAAGACTCTGAAGATGCTGGAGAAGATAATCTCCGGCAAACGCTATTTTACTATGTGATTCCTCAGATGAGGATTGTGGCTGTGTAGAAGGCGATTACGCAAAAGCACCTTTCCTCTTCAGATCGGAATCGATACCAGGTTTCGTTTCGAAACTCACCAGAGTGCAGAATTAATAGAAACCTCTTGCATTAGTGTGTCAACAGGATTACATTCATGCTGGATATTAGCCCGACAGGGATAATTTAGGCATGGAGAGGACGCATAATGGCTAAAAAGACCGACGAAGGCTCGCGGGCGAAGAAAGCCGACAAAGCCACCTCGGCCGTCGGAAAGCTTAACAAGGTAAAGTTGGTATATTATTTCGGCGGGGGAAAGGCTGAAGGCTCCGGTACCATGAAGGAACTGCTTGGGGGCAAAGGGGCAGGCTTAGCTGAGATGACCAATTCGAAGGTCCCTGTGCCGCCAGGTTTCACCATAACATGCGAGGCGTGTCGGCTATATTACGAGAACGAGATGAACGATCCTCCCGATCTTGATCGTCAAACCCGGAGGAACATATCCAAACTTGAGAAACTCACGGGAACCGAATTCGGGGGCAGCGACAATCCGCTCCTTGTTTCTGTCAGGTCAGGCGCTCCTATCTCAATGCCTGGAATGATGGATACCGTGCTGAACCTTGGGCTGAATCAGAAAGCCACCGAGGGTATGGCCAAAAAGACAGGAAATGAGCGATTTGCCTACGATATATACAGGCGGTTTATACAGATGTTCGGCAATGTCGTGCTCGGCATAGATAAGGATGTCTTCGAGAACGTCATCACTCGGAAAAAGAAGCAACGTCAGATTCGGAAAGACTCCTCACTTTCAGCAGAAGATTTCAGAGATATCGTCAGGAAGTTCAAATCGATCATCAAGAGGAGGTCAGGTGAGGATTTTCCTGATGATCCTTTTGACCAACTGACAATGGCACGAAATGCGGTCTTCCGTTCCTGGAACAGCCCCCGTGCAATTGAGTATCGCCGTATCGACAAGATAGTCGAGGATACAGGCACAGCAGTTAATGTCCAGGCAATGGTATTCGGAAACTTGGGCAAGAATTCGGGTACAGGTGTCGGCTTCACACGAAACCCGTCAACCGGGGAGAAGGAATTCTTCGGTGAGTATCTAATCAACGCTCAGGGCGAGGATGTGGTTGCCGGCATCCGGACACCGGAGCCGATCGCCAAACTCAAGGCCGAAATGCCGAAGGTATACAAGCAATTGCGCGATATCACGGACCGCCTTGAGAAGCACTACAAGGATGTGCAGGATTTCGAGTTCACCGTCCAGGATGGCAAGCTCTATATGCTTCAGACGCGATCTGGCAAGAGGACTACTCCTGCTGCGATCAAGATCGCCGTCGATATGGTCAATGAGAAGCTAATCTCTATTAACGATGCGTTGATGCGGATTCGGCCGGATGATCTTGAGCAGTTGCTGCATCCCAGGATCAATCCGACGGCAAAATACGATGTCCTGGCCACCGGCCTCGCAGCGTCGCCCGGAGCCGTCTCCGGCAAGATAGTCTTCACGGCTGATCAGGCGGTTGAGATGGCCGCAGAGGGCGGAAAGGTCATCCTTGTTCGCAGCGAAACCAACCCCGATGATATTCATGGAATGGCAGCCGCGGTGGGCATTCTGACATCGCGCGGTGGAATGACGTCTCATGCCGCGGTCGTAGCTCGCGGTATGGGCATATCGTGTATTGCAGGGTGCGAAGATGTACGTGTTTACGAAAGCAAGAGGCAGTTTGCAGTTGGTACGAAGGTCTTCAAAGAAGGAGATACGATCACTCTCAACGGATCAACGGGCGAGGTCATGAAAGGCGAGGTTGCAACAATCGAGCCGGAGCTTTCCGGTGAATTCGGTGTGTTTATGGAGTGGGCAGATTCGTACAGGAGGCTCGGCGTTCGCGCAAATTCGGACACGCCGAGTGATTCCAAGACTGCCAAGAAATTCGGAGCAGAGGGTACCGGTCTCTGCCGCACGGAACACATGTTCTTCGCCGAAGAGCGCCTCCCGATCGTGCAGAAGATGATCCTTGCGGAAAATCAGGCGGATCGACAGGCAGCGCTCGATAAGCTTCTCCCGATCCAGAAAGCCGATTTCAAGGGAATCTTCAACGCTATGGTTGGGTTGCCCGTGACGATACGTACTCTTGATCCGCCTCTGCATGAATTCCTTCCGAGGTTAGACGTAGTGGAGGCGAAGATCAGGGAGCTTAAGGAGAGCGGAGCCGACAAGGAAAAAATCAAGAAACAGCAGGTGATTGCTGCACGCATCAGAGAACTTCATGAACAGAACCCAATGCTCGGCCACCGTGGGTGTCGTTTGGGTATCACGTATCCGGAAATCACCGAGATGCAGGTGCGGGCGATAATGACTGCCGCCTGTGAATTGGCCAAGCAGAGCAAAAAAATATATCCGGAGATAATGATTCCGCTCGTAGGCCATGC
>DAOVLC010000056.1 GCA_030631455.1 Candidatus Zixiibacteriota bacterium | reverse complement strand
TCCCCCCTAGGTAGGTGCTGTAATCGAGTGTCAGCGAGAGCGATGTCGAGGAGCGGGTCTCGTTGCCAGCCACGTCTAGACCGGCGGTGTGCTCAGATAAGAGCAACAGCCCGTGTGCGGCTGATACGGCTCCATCGACAGGTGACGCTACCGCTGCAATCATGTCCCCCCAGCCGGTCCGAGCAACCAAACGCCCGCTCGCATCGACCGAGAGTTCATCTATCCCTTTGTATTCTACCTTGATCTGCTCCATATCCGCACCGGGCGCGGCGATAAACTCATACCCGGCCTTGCCGTTCCCTGCACTGAGGTAGCGCAAATCGATACCGGGATAAATCTCTTTGAACAGCACCGAAGAGTAGTTCGGAACATCGGTGTGCCACTTCGATGGGTCATTGCCGATGAAGTAGTTGCATTTGTACTCCATCAACCCTTCGCCGACAACCCCCGGATTCGGATTCGCACCGACAAATGAGGCTTTGATTACCAAGTGTTCGATGCTGTCGGGTTCATGATGGAGACGGTCACGTGGAATGTCTGGGTGCCCCACCGCCTGTCCTGAGCGGCGAAGGGCTTGCGGTCGTTCACCCGGAGTTTCGGTTCCGAATATCGTCCGAGTGAACTGATAGTAGATACCATCTTTTGTGAACCACATCGTAGCTCCACCAGCATTCGCCCGGAACTTCACTCGCTCATCCCACTGGCCCCTGTTTTCGGTGAAAGCCAGCAGCATGGAGCCCATGCGCTCCACAGTCAGACCTTGCTTGACTGATTCAGATGAAGGGCTTGACTCAGCATCCAATGGCATTGTTGCTTGGCTGTCATCAACAGCAATCTGGCAGAGTGCTACCATTGCCAAGATTACAGAAGCAAACACGACAATGCGTTTCATTCTATCTTCTCCTGATGAAGTTCCTAGTTGCCAAATGTATACCTGAATATACTATCTCGGACAGAAAAATCAAGTACTCATTGACCATAATCAACGAGTCGAACAGCTGGAGGTAGCCTGACAGAAACATGGGAATGTAAGCACCCGCCGATCTGCACTGACTGAAACTGTCAGTGCCAACGTGTATAGTATGTGAAATACCTTGTGGGCTGTGTCGGGTTCGGTGGCCTGTCGGCGAGGGGTAGTGCCGACATTCCCTTTTTGAAGGTACGCTCCTTTACGCTCCCCAGCGAGTCGGCAGGCCGCTCGATGACGAGTTTACTGCTTGCCAGTCGCTTTGTCCCACCACTCAAATGCTGGTTGCTATCCGTCGACAATTCCTTATCTTCGGCAGGTTATGAGTGAGCGAACAAGGCGGTTCATCAAATATGTTTTGCCGGCCATTATCTACATGGCGGCTATCTTCACAGTATCTTCGATTCCAAAGCTCTATCCCCCCTCTCTCGGTATAAGCTGGAGCGATAAGATCTATCACTTTATCGAGTACGCGGGATTCTCGCTGCTGCTCTATCGCGCCCTCTATTACTGGGAATGGAGCCGGATAACCGTCAGAAGGTTGTTATTGGTACTGCTGCTCGGGGCTGTCACCGGAGCGGTGGACGAGCTGCATCAACTCTATATCAGTGGCAGAGTCGCGCAAACGTCTGACTGGATCGCTGACTTCGCGGGCGCCGTATTCGCAACCATCCTGATTCTCTCCTTCCACCTGGCATCGAAACTGATACATCGTCAAAGATGAAGAGTTGCGGCTTCATGGTCGATAACAAGCAAAGATCGTCTGATCGCTTGCGTTTTTCAGCGTTGAGTGATATTATATCCGGCGAACTTGACAACTCTCAAGGTAATGGAGCTTATGAAAGAATTCAGTGAACTCCAGAGAACGCACACTTGCGGTGAGCTCAGAATAGGCGACAACGACAGCGAGATCACGCTGAACGGCTGGGTGGACGGCCGTCGCGATCTTGGCGGTCTGAACTTCATCGATTTGCGGGATCGATACGGCATTACTCAGGTCGTCTTTCGGCCCGAAACGGTCTCTGAAGACATGATGAAAACAGCTGCGAAGCTGGGCCATGAATATGTGATCTCGATTAAGGGAAAGGTAGTACCTCGCCCGGAGGGGATGAAGAATCCTGATATGAAGACCGGCGAAATCGAGATTGAGGCGTCGGAAGTCGTCATACTCTCCGTGTCGGAAACGCCGCCGTTCCTGATTGAAGACGATCCCGATGCCAGCGATGAGTTGAAGCTAACCTACAGATACCTCGACCTGCGCAGGAAACCGATGCAGAACAAGATTATACTCAGACACCGGTTCGTGAAAGCGGTCCGCGACTTCCTCGATGAAGAGGGGTTTCTCGAAATCGAGACCCCGATGTTGATCCGCTCGACACCGGAGGGCGCGCGGGATTACGTCGTACCATCGAGAGTCTTTCCGGGCAAATTCTACGCACTGCCCCAGTCTCCTCAGCTTTTCAAGCAGATTCTAATGATTTCCGGTTTCGATAAGTACTTCCAGATTGCCCGATGCCTTCGTGACGAGGATTTGCGCGCCGACCGACAGCCGGAACACACGCAGATCGATATGGAGATGAGCTTCGTCACGATCGATGACATTTTCGACGTTACAGAGCGGACGATGGCGTATGGTTTCAAGAAGACACTAGATGCTGATGTGTCGCTGCCCTTCCCACGCTCCACGTTTGACGATGTGATGAGAAAGTATGGCACGGACAAGCCAGACTTAAGAATTCCGCTGGAACTTGTTGATCTGTCAGATGCGGTGAAAGAGTGCGGCTTCAGGGTCTTCTCCGAGACAGTAGCGTCGGGAGGAACAGTCAAGGGGCTAAATATACCCGGGAAAGCCGACCTTTCGAGGAAGCAACTATCGGAGATAGAGGATTTCGCCAAATCTCACGGCGCAAAGGGACTGGCATATTTCGGCAGAATGGATGAGAAAATCAAATCTCCTGCCGCTAAATTCATGAATCCAGAGGAGCTTGACCGTATTTTCACCGCTGCTCGAGTTGAGGTTGGTGATATGCTCTTTGTGGTGGCAGACAAGGCCGCGGTGGTCAATAGAGCGCTTGGAGCACTCAGAGTGGAGTTAGGACGGAGATTCGATCTTGTCGACGATTCCGAGTGGCGTTTCCTCTGGGTAACTGATTTTCCGCTGTTCGAGTACAACCCCGATGAGAAACGGTTCGACGCGATGCATAATATCGTGACGTCTCCGAAAGATCGGGATATCCATCTTCTCGACGAAGGATTCTCTCAGCCGGTCGACGAACTCGGAGAGAATCATCCATGGGGAAAGATAATTGCCAACCAGTATGACCTCGTTCTGAACGGTACAGAGATCGCGTCAGGTGGAATTCGTAACCATCAGAGAGATATTCAGCAGAAGATACTGAACGTACTCGGTATGAGCGATGAGGAAGCAGAGCAGAGGTTCGGATTCCTGCTCAAGGCGCTCACATACGGCGCGCCTCCCCATGGCGGCATTGCCCCGGGGCTTGATCGCATCATCGCCTTGATGTGCGGCTCGCCGTCGATTAGAGACGTGATAGCGTTCCCGAAAACTACTGCCGCTCAATCGCTTATGGATTCGGCACCGTCACCGCTCGATCCAAAACAGCTCGATGAATTGAAGATCAGGCTAGTCAAAAATGAAAAATGACAACCCATTTTGTCTTCGAACGGAATACAAAAAGGTTTCCAATTATCTGGCCGATATAGTATATTGCAGAGCGACAGGAGGCTAAGTCTTCAGTTTGGAAGAAACTGTAAGAAAGCAGATAGTCTTGGAAGATGTCGACTTACGGCTATTGTTTGGCCGAAACGACGTTAACCTCAAGATTATCGAAGATCAGTTTAAGACCCGAATCGTAGCACGTGGCTCCGAAGTCAACATAGAGGGGGAAGGCGATGAAGTCTCCAAAGTCGTAAGCCTCTTTCACGACCTCACTACTTATCTCAAGCGGAATTTCGAGCTACCGGAAAGGTACGTCTGGTACGCGATCACAATGGTAAGGGAGAACGGCGAAGGACCGGCCGAAAGTCTTGATGTTGATTCTGTGATATCTACGTTGAGCAAAGAACCGGTCGTGCCGAAGACTCTTGGTCAGAAGCGCTATACAGAGGCAGTCGCAACCCATGACATAGCCATTGTCATCGGACCGGCAGGAACAGGCAAGACATACCTCGCTGTTGCAATAGCCGTTGCCGAGCTCAAGAGGAAGAGTGTTCAGCGGATAATCCTGACCCGCCCAGCAGTCGAGGCGGGCGAGTCTCTGGGATTTCTTCCGGGTGACATTCGCGCCAAGGTAGATCCATACTTGAGACCGGTATACGATGCTCTTCACGATCTGGTGGAACCAGAGAAGATAAAAAAGCTGATGGAACTCGGAATTATCGAGATAGTCCCGCTTGCTTTCATGCGAGGTCGAACGCTGAATAACTCATTCGTCATACTGGACGAAGCGCAGAATACGACAACGGCTCAGATGAAGATGTTTCTGACGAGACTCGGGTCGAGTTCTCGTGCAATCATAACCGGCGATGTGACCCAGGTTGATCTCGACCGAAGCAGGAAATCCGGGTTAATAACGGCGGAACGGATACTGAAGGGGATTTCGGGAATCAAGTTCGTGCATCTCGACGAAAAGGACGTTGTGCGCCATCGCCTGGTGATGGAGGTCATCAAGGCGTACGAGAGACACGAAAAGCGCAGGAAGAAATAGAGCGTAATCCCAGATGTTCAGACTTCTGCAAAGGCTTAAACGGTTTATCCGGGCTAAGCTCAAGGTGACCCGGACTGGATCAAGTTGGGCGGTCATGCCACCGAAATGGGGGTTCAAGATAACCGTACTCCTGCTGGTGACCACACTTATCACCGCCATATACCCTATTCGATTGACATTCCTTCCGATTTCAGCGCCCAAACTCGGAGACATAACGGGTGAAGACCTAATCGCGCCGATAGACTTCCCGGTGGAGAAGAGCCCGGAGGTTCTTCGGAATGAACTCGATGAGGTTGCGAAGCAAGTCCCGCTAGTTCTCGATTTCAATGAATTCCAACGCGATAGTGTACTTACGCTAATCGACTCGCTGTTCACACTAGCGATAAGCGTAAAAGAGAATGGCAGCAACCTCAGCAACCAGAGCAGGCGTCTGAGGCTCTTCTTCCCTGAGTTCGAGCAGAGAACTCTCAGAGATCTCTTATCTCTGGATTCTCTTGAGCAATACAAGCCGGTCGTTAGAACCGCTTTGGATGACATCTATTTTGCCGGCGTGCTCGAAGAGGACGCATCTATACGAAATCTGGAATATGAGAACGTGATCATAGTCAGATCGAATGGGAGAACGCCGCTCAAGAGAGATCAGATCGTAACGATGGATGATGTCGGAGCATCTGCGATCCGTTCCGTTGACCTTTCCGACTCAACGCTGAAGGACCTGTTCGGAACCATGATTGCCGGACTTGCCAGACCGACATTGGCGGTCAACTACCCGCAGACAGAGCGAGAAAAGACGTTGGCAATCGCACATGTACCGAGGGAGGAGATATCGTTTAAGGTGGGCGATATTATTCTTCGACGCAATCACAAGGTCGAAGCGGTTCATCTGAAGTGGCTCAACGCGCTCGCGCAATACAGAGTCGAAACCGAGGACAAGGCAAGTTTGTGGCAGTTCATTCTGCCGGTCTTGAGCAGAGCGGTCTTCGTCGGATTCATTCTCTCGCTCTTCGTCTCATTCCTCTATTACTTCAAGCGCCGAAATGCGTTCTCGAACGTTCGATACGTGGCAATAATGATCCTGATTCTGGTCCAGGTGGCACTGAACTACCTCATTGGATTCGAGCTCAATCTCTCATTCTACCTGATTCCGTTCGCCATCAGCTCTCTGATGTTCGCTATTCTCTTTGATCTCGAGATTGGACTTGTCGCAACGTTCGTGCTTGGAGTCCTTGCCGGCGTACTCAACAACTTCGATTTTTCGTACACGTTCGTTAACATCGCGGTTGGTTCGATCGCGTGTTATTCGGTAAAGGTCGTACGGCGACGCTCCGATTTCTACAGGTCTATTCTGTACATCTCGGTCACCTATATCCTCACAATCTACTTTCTCGAATCCCTGAGGTTTACCGAACCGGAGCAGATGATAGTCGAATTCGGCTACGGGATACTCAATGCGGTTCTTGCGCCAATACTTGTGATGGGGTTTCTTCCGTTCTTCGAATCGATCTTCAGCCTTACCACCGATATCACGCTGCTGGAACTCTCTGACATGAATCATCCGCTCCTGAGGCGGCTCGCGATCGAAGCCCCGGGGACGTATCACCATTCGATAATCGTAGGCAGTCTCTCCGAGAAGGCAGCGGAAGCTATCGGAGCCAATGCACTGCTTGCCAGGGTTGGCTCGTACTACCACGATATAGGCAAGATGGAGATCTCCGAGTATTTCGTTGAGAACCAGTCCGGAATCAGAAGCAAGCATGAGAAGCTGACTCCCAACATGAGTGCGCTCATCATCGAGTCGCATGTCAAGAAGGGAGTCGAGCTCGCCGAGCAATTCGATCTGCCGGACAAGATATCCCAGTTTGTGGAGGAACACCATGGAACGACACTCATGACGTACTTCTACAACAAGGCGAAAGAGGAAAACGGCGACACTGAGTTCAACGAGGATAATTTTCGTTATCCGGGACCGCGCCCCAATTCGCGGGAGACCGCCATCGTGATGCTTGCCGATTCCGTTGAGGCGGCAAGCCGTACGCTCGACGAACCCAAACCGAGCAGAATACAGAACTTGATTAAACGGATAATAAACGATAAATTCCAGAGTGGGCAGTTGTCGCACTCTGAGCTTACTATGCACGACCTCAGCCTCATTGAGGAGAGCTTTGCCAGCATGCTGATCGGTGTCTTCCATGCCCGAATCGACTACCCGCAGAAGGAGACTGCCGAATGAAGCGAGTGAGCGCGAACGTGGTAAACACGACATCGAAACGTCGAATGCCCACAAGAAGGATGGCGCAGTTGGCAGGCTTGATTATCTCCGGCGAACGGCGATCCGGATCGGTGAACATAATCCTGATCGGCGATACGCGGATGCGAACACTCAACCGGGAGTATCGTGGACAGGATCGGACGACAGACGTTCTGTCGTTTCCTTTCGATGATGACGATGGCGACCAGCCTCCCCCTCTAATAGGCGAGATTTACATATCAGTCCCGTATGCGGAGAAACGCGCTAAGTCGCTTGGACACGACCTACCTGATGAAATCCTCTTTCTGACAGCACACGGACTGCTGCACATCCTCGGGCACACGCACGATTCGATGAAGAAATTCGAAATGATGATAGAAAAGCAATTGCACTACCTGAACAAGCTATACAGGAAGCCATGATAATAGCCATTCTTACAGTCGCATATTTGTTGATAATATACTGTTCGTACACGGTCAATGTTTTCCAGCTCGGTCTGTTCCTGTATGATAACGCAGAGGGCGAGGTGTTTGACGATCTAGCGGAATCGAAGCGCAATAGACTGAATGAATTCTTCGGCGACGTAGGCGCGTTCAACCTGTTTGTGACGCTCTTCAACAACTTCGCAGCAATCGTGTCGACGACGATTGCGCTGATCGTAGTCGGGCTTGCTTCGAACAGCTCTACGTTTACTTTTGCGATTATAGCCGTGGTGGCATTGGCTGTAACTCTGCTCCTGAACTTCGCGGTTGCGCAAACTCTTTCGAAGAGGGTTCCCAACAGGTGGGTAAATGCTACCCTCAAGTC
>DAOVLC010000277.1 GCA_030631455.1 Candidatus Zixiibacteriota bacterium | reverse complement strand
TGGTCTCTCTGGCCATTGACAAATCCAATCAGCCGCCCGAGATCTCCGATTCGGTAGACCATCTCGCGGCGATAATCAACGAGCCGTTTGAGTACTATCCGATTATTATTGACGCTGACGATTCTGTACACACCATTACGTATCCCTCATTCCCAGATTGGTGTACCGTTCGAAATGACTCAATCATCGGCACTGCGCCCGACTCGCTTCTGACGGAATCGCTGACCGTTATCGTGGCCGATTATTGCCACTCCGACACGGTATCCTACGCGCTTTCGACGTACGTCTGCGGAGATGCAAACTCAAGCAAGTCTATCGACATCGATGATGTTCTGTTTCTGATCAGCTTCATTTTTCTGGAAGGTCCGGCGCCCGAACCATCGGAATCGGCCGACCCTGACTGCTCCGACGGGAGCGACATCGACGATCTCGTGTATCTGCTCAACTACATATTTCTCAATGGTCTCCCGCCATGTGCTGACTGCTCCTGAAAGCAGCTAAACATTTTCTTGACTCTGCAGGCAACCCTGGTATATTCAAAACATGTCGGGTAGTCCAGGTTTTTGCTGTCTATAGCAGAAGCATTATTGCCGATAAATGCGGTGAGGTTGGCATAGTGAAGAATCTGATTCCGATAATTCTACTGATAATTTCTTCACATCTGTGTTCCGGCGCTGTCATGACTGTGCCCGGGGATTCAGAAACAATTCAGGCAGCCATAAAAGGCGCCTCCAACTGGGATACGGTGCTGGTTGCGGACGGTCATTATTTCGAACGACTCAGCCTGCTCAACAAATCGCTGTTAATCACCAGCGAGATCATGCTCGACGGCGACACGATGCACATGCACAATACAATACTTGACGGTGACCCCGCTGTCCTCGGGAGTGTCGACACGGGCAGCGTGGTAAGGGCTGACGGCTATCTCCCTGATCCTCCGAGCGCTCTCATCAGGGGCTTCACGATACAAAACGGATTCTCCGAGAAAGGTGGGGGCATTTATTGCCGACTCTACAACCTTGGATTGCGGCAATGTGTTTTGCGTGACAATGTCGCGACGAAAGGAGGCGTGGCATACCTCTTTCACAGCGGCTCATCGCTGGTTCTCGATTCGTGCACGATTGAAGGCGGCAATCAGTCGATTGCATCGCACTTCTCCTGGGTGAAAACCATTATGGACTCGACTAAAGTCTGTGTATTGAAGAATTGTGTGATCAGTGAGACACAGATCAGGCCACGATATTCGACTTACCTGCTCGATTCAGAGCTGGATGCCTGCACCCTTAGCGCTTATCAATCAAACTACTTTATCACGAATAGTGAGCTTGACAATTGCTATATAGAAGCCATCGATGACGGTGCGCTGATAATTGAGAACTCGCTGCTCTTTTCCAGTGACATCCACTGCGACGCCTTCTCAGGTGCCGAAATCAGCCACAGCATGATTGAAGGGCAGGTTACGAGTTCGGGTTATTGGCTCGATATGGACAACAGCACCGTGAACGGCAGTGTAGACTTGGGCCTTCATTCGAGCGCACACCACACCGTAATTCAGAACTGCATCATCGCTACTGACGGAAACCCGGCCGTCACGTGTGGCAGTCCGGACAGCCTCTCCGTGATCTGCTGTGATATTTCCGGATGCGACCCCGCCGCATGGCTTCACGGAAGCCCGGTGCAGCTTGATACGAGCAACGTATTCTTCTTCGATCCGCAGTTCTGCGATCCCAACCTAAGCGATTATATGGTGTATAACACTTCCCCCTGTCTTCCCCAACACAATAACTGTGGAGTACTGATCGGGGCACTGGGGTATGGCTGCTACTCTCCGAACGGGGATGTAAATGGCAGTGGAGATATCGATCTTGACGACGTCATATACTTAATTCAGTATATTTTTGCAGATGGACCACCGCCTGAATCGATCGACATCGCCGATGTTGACTGCTCGGGCAACGTAGACATCGACGATGTCGTGTATCTAATTCAATACATCTTCGCAAACGGTCCGCCGCCATGCCTAAGTCGCGGTTGAAATAACATCCCGACCTCTCGCACTCAAAAGACACGACATCAACTCACTCGACCTGCTCCTATTGAGTGGCTTCGTAAGGCTCGACCAGGTAATCTCTGAACAATCCCGCATTACCGCTCTTGAGTGCTTGAGCTGCCATCGCCACGTTGTACATCTCTCGCGCGGTAACGTAGCGCAGCCTGTACCGCTCACCGTCGTTGCAGACTTCTTCGAGATACATCAGCGACCGGTCAAGAGAGTGCCGAAGAGATCGCGCCGAAGCTGCATCACTTAGCCCATCGATCATCAATTTCACGAAGATCCAATTCGGTTGTCCGATAACATGCACGTTCGCTCGTACCCAGCTGTCGACCCTGCCCGGATCCGGAGGTGCTTCCGGGCTCAGATGACCGTCTTCGACATACGGCCTGAGCGTGAGACGCCAGTCAGTCCAGTCGATGAGGAATGGTCCCTTGATGACCAAAAGGCCTCCCTTGCCGAGTCTCCCTGCCCTGAGCTCATCGCTTTCATTGTACTGTTCTTTATCCGCCGGTGAGACCATGAACATCGTGTTGACCATTGACTGTGGCCGGGAGCGACGAACGCCCGGATAGCTCATATCGGCGTAACAACCGAGATCGCTCAGAACGGAAGCCTGCCACTGGAAGTCGGCCTCTCCCCCTTCGCTGCCACTTCCTTCGCGCACGACCGCAAACCTGATTTCGGAGTTCGCGGCTTTCATCCAGCCATACGAGTTGAAGCGTCGCAAACCCTGCTCCAACTCCTCTCGCATGGATGCCTCACTCGAATAGTCCCACGGAATCAGGTATTCGACCTCACCCAACCCTCTACGGCAATACTCGGTCAACATGTTCAGCGTAATGGAATTATGGTTTCTCCCCGGACATGCAAAAGTCAATTGGAACTTCCTGCCGTCGCTGTCACTGTGTCCCGTAGCAAGACTCGCAAGCGCCCTCAGGATATCTCTCATGCCATCAGAGTCAACCGATGGCTCGCACACAAACATCAGTGCAACGACAATATCTCTGGGAAACGAAACCTGCTCAACATCGACAGGTGTGGAGAACTCCCACCTGAAGTATGAACCGAGCATCATCCCGCCGGTATCGAGATAGAGTCCTGCTAATGGAAGCAGCAGCACCAGCGCGATTGCGGTTCTTACCATGTAGTGAATCGCCTTACGGGCTGAAAGCTCTGCCATCGCCGCTCCTTTTCGTCCTCACCATTGCTGTGCCAACCCTCCTTCGAAATCTTATTGCTGTTCTAAATGATCCGAGATTCGAATCCAACTCAGTGGGATTCGGTCACCAGCAAATGCCGTCGTAGTTACCGCCGCATTCCGATATGTCTTCCGCTATTCTGACCAGATCGATTATGATCTTGTCCGCATCGAGAGTCGCCAGGTATTCGAGATCATCATCCTTGTGTCCAAGCACAATCACGTCTGACCAGTTGAAAACCTCATCGAACGATCCTGCCAGCATTCTATCCACGTCAGAGATTCTGCTCTCGATATATTCTTTGTTTTGGTCCATCAACTTTGGAAGCGAGACATTCCGGTCGTAGGCAAGCACCTCGCAGCCGTTTTCGATCAGATCGACGGCCAGTTGAACCAGGGGCGATTCCCGGAGATCGTCGGTACCGGGCTTGAACGCCAGGCCGACTATCCCGATCTTTTTCTTGCCCGTCTTAAGC
>DAOVLC010000386.1 GCA_030631455.1 Candidatus Zixiibacteriota bacterium | reverse complement strand
CCACAGTATGCTGCTTGTAGCCCGGTTCCAGTTTCTTATTGGGAAAATGACCAAAGCGGGCATCCGGATCGGGACTGTCAGGCTTGCCAACACGATTACGATCCAAATCCGCCCGGATAGTCGTCGCATCTACATGCAATACCTTACCCTCGATCAAACCGCTCTTCTTGCACTGAGCTATGCTCTGCTCGAATAACTCGTTGAATACATCATCGCCGAATCGATCCAACGCACGTGACAGCGTCGAATGATCCGGCATCTTCTCATCCAATCGATAACCGATGAACCACCTGTAAGCAAGGTTCACCTGAACCTGACGCATCAACTCCCGTACATGCGAAATACCGTCCATCGCCTGGATCAGAAACAACCGTACGACCACTTCCGGATCAATAGAAGGACGACCGTTGTCTTGGCAATAACGGTCGCGAACCGCATCGTGTACAAAACTCAGATTCAATACACGATCAAGTCGACGAAGATAGTGATCCTTTGGTATCAGACTCTCCATAGACGGGAGGAGCATCATCTCCTGCTGTTTATCTTCTCTCTTTGTCTGCATAACAACAATCAAATATACACAACACCAAATACCAGGACTTTTTCAACAAGCCCTTCATGATGGGATTCTCAGTTTCTTGCGGGTGCTTTTCCCACCATAAATGGCGGGCCACCCAGGGAAATCATCCTGGCGGCCAGACGCCATGCGCAAAATAAATAAAAAAAAGATTAGGAACTTTTATCAAATATGTCGTTATAGTAGATGTGAATATGGTTTTCCTTGATTAATCTGCAGAAGCATTATTCGACTCACCGGTCTTATCGCGCTTAAGCCTTAATTGGGTGAACACCCGCGCAATTACGCGCAGCAACAGGTTTGCCGTTGCGATACTGCATTTGAGCAGAGACTCGCAGCTCGGTAGACAAAACCGGAGAGTAGAATGAATATCTACATCGGTAACTTATCGTATGATACCGCAGAAGCGGACGTACGCATGGCCTTTGAAAGCCACGGTGAAGTAACGAGTGTCAACATCATCAGTGACAGAGACTCTGGCACCTCAAAAGGCTTTGGCTTCGTCGAGATGTCGACACAGCAGGAGGCCGAAGCTGCAATTCAGGCTCTTAATGAGTCAGACATGCATGGCCGTACGATCAAAGTATCTGAGGCGCGAGAGCGCACAGAACGTAATGATCGCCGCTAGAGAAGTTTCTGATTGACATTATCCGTTGATTAGATCGGTGGGAGGGCTAAGCCCTCCCGCCCAACTATCGCACACTATGCCGAAATCTCAATAGATCGGCAAGGGAGGTTACGGTGACAAGTAGCAGAATGCTGGTCACTGACTTCGACAGATTGACCAGCGAAGAAGAACTTGAGAAACTGTTCTCGGTTCATGGTAAAGTCAGGCGGGTCGAAATCGTGAATGATAAAGGTTTAGGATTCGTAGAGATGTTCAAGAAATCGGAGGCTGAGAAGGCTGTGCTGGCTCTCAACGGTTCCGAATTCAAAGACAGCACACTGAAAGTCCAGGAAGCTCGCCCGCTCGGTAACCGGGACTGGGGACACACTCGCCCATTGAAAAGTGGCGGCAGGGGACGCAAAAGTAGGCGATAGAACACGGGCACCATTTAGCAACCAGCGCACAATTCACACCTAAATGCACGGCGCAGTATCGGCCATACCCGCCACCATCATTAGCGGGGCACCCAGGGCTCAGGTCGGGCGGGGACTCTGATCTACGGGACTTTTGATTCTCTGGCACGTGAAGACAGTTGCTGCTCGCAGACGCAAGTATAATTTTCTCCGATTCTGCCGATAAAAGAGTATCCGAACCAATTCATTACGGAGAGCAAAACATGGAAATCAATGCATCTGCTTCGCACAGGAATTCACATGCAACTCCGCCTGCACTTAAAGCAATCGCACATCCGGCATCCGAAAATAGTAAGTCAAAACTAACACCCGAGGTTGCGGAAATTGCGCAGGATGACAGTGGTGCTGTCGCTGTCGTCTCTGATGTTGAATCGGATGGTGACAAGGTCAGGGGAGTCATAAGACTCCTGCAGGATGGGCATTTTCGTGGTGTGGCCGACGTGCGGCTTCGGATAAACTTCCATGATGAAATCTCGGCACTCCAGTCGGAAAAGACAGGGGCCGCAATTGAAGAGGGCGTGGAGGACATTATTGAGGCACTCCAAGCAGAACTGACTGCATCTCTCGAATCGAGCCCTCCGGAAGGGGACCTCGCGGCTTCGATAGATGAGGCGTCCGCGCTGATGTTCGCCGAACTCAAGACTATACCACAGCGTGATACCGGCGAAAGCAGTCTCCAAACAAGTGAGATCATACCTGAAATACAGGCCGTTTTCGATGCATTTGTCACGTCGATAAGCGCCAGTCCTGAACAAGAATCACCGGATGGTACACCTGACACGGTTTCCTCAGAATTGAACGCTGAGACAATTTTAGAATCAGGAGTGGATGAGGGAGAGAAGCTGACTGCGCAGGAGGCTCTCGATCAGATTATAGCAAACCTCACGGAGGCTTTCTCATCGAAGCTGAGCAGCTTCGAGAAGTTGCTGAGTGAAATATCAATTCTTCCGGATTTGTCGGAGCCGACCGGAAACGGGAAAGCTTACAATAAGTTCTTAGCCATTTATAGCAGTATGTATGACCCTGCCGGGGATTCCCCTCCGCCTGAACAGGTGGATGCCGTAGCGTAACAGTATCTAATGAATTCATCGTGCTGTCGGGTGCCGCTGTGCAATGTCAAGACATAGGTTACATATGTTCCGGGACATGGGTAACACCTTTT
>DAOVLC010000161.1 GCA_030631455.1 Candidatus Zixiibacteriota bacterium | reverse complement strand
GGATAGTGCCGCAGGTGATATCCAGGTTAGGGGGACGATCAGTCTTGACTCGGCGCCTTCCCATGCGCGTGCCACTGCGGCAGAGATACTCGACGCTCAACGACGCCAGGGAGTGGGAGCTCTGATCAATATGGCCGTTGCATTGCTCCTCTGCCTTCCTCTATTCTGGGTGCATTTCAGATGGGCGAAGAAATTGGCCACGCAGGAGGAAGACGCGCGGATCATGAAACGGCGCTATCCCACACACAGACAGCCGAGGCGCTACAATCCCAGGTCCAACTCAAAAGCCAGCTCAAAATCGGATTGACAGAAGTAGATCGAGTTCGTATTATTAATAGTTTGCTTGGAATATGTAACCTTAAGATACAGGAGTGTACGGGGTGAAAGAATACAACATCGATCAGATTCGGAACCTGGCGCTGTGTGGACATAACAGTAGCGGCAAAACGACTCTGGCCGAGGCGATTCTTTACGTTACCGGAGCCAGCAAGAGATTCGGCAAAGTCGACGATGGTACTACGATTTCAGATTTCACGGATGAGGAAATCTCACGGAAGATTTCTATTTCAGCGGCGCTACTTCATACCGATCATAATGGGACTAAGTTCAATGTGATCGATTTGCCCGGCTTTCCGGATCTATTCGGAGAGACCGTCGCAGCGCTACGCGCGGCCGATCTTGCGGCTATAGTAGTAAACGCTACCGCCGGTGTTGAGGTTGTGACCGAGCAGGCTTTCAGGCAGTGTAATAAGTACGGTACTCCTCGGGCATTCATTGTGAACAGGATAGACAAAGAGCATGCTGAGTTTCAGCCCGCAGTGGACAGGATTCAGGCCATATTCGGTCATAAGGCCATCCCGGTCTTCCTGCCCATAGGCGAGGGCCTGACATTCAAAGGTGTGATAGACCTGATAAAGCTGAAGGCATATACTTTCGATGCCAACGGGAAAGCTACAGAGACTGATATACCTGCCGAGGATAAGGATCAGGCGGAGGCCGCTCGAGAGAAACTCGTCGAAAACGTGGCTGAGTCTGATGACGCACTCCTCGAGAAGTTTTTCGATAGTGGAGATCTGTCTCCCGACGAGATCAAGCAGGGACTTCGGAAAGGAATTCAGAATTCGGGTATATTCCCGATCTTCGTGACCGCAGCGTTCACGGCTGCTGGCGTGAAGACTCTTCTCGATTTTGCGGTTGACTACTTTCCTACTCCCGCGGATCGAGCAGATATTGTCGGTATTTTGCCCGGCACCGATCAGGAGAAGGTTCGCAAGATAGATGTCAACGGCGTTCCGACCGCCTTCGTGTTTAAGACGGTTTCCGAACCACATGTCGGTGAGTTGTCCTTCATCCGGGTCTTCACCGGGAAGGTCAGTCATGGTGATGATCTGTATAATACGAAAGCCAGTTCAGGTGAGAAGATCGGGCAGATATATGTAACGAACGGCAAGGAGCGCAAAGAGATTGGTACGGTTCCGGCAGGTGATATGGCGGCTCTTGTGAAGCTCCGCCAGACGCACACCGGTGACGTACTGACAAGTAAGGGCGATCCGTTCGCGTTTCCGGAAATCGGGTTCCCGCCGCCGGTCGTCGATCTCGGAATCAAGTCGCTCACTAAGGGCGACGAGGAGAAGATCAGCACCGCCCTGGCACGCCTTCGGGATGAGGATCCCACCTTCAAGGTCGTAGCGGATCCGGTCCTGAAGCAGATGCTGATATATGCGCAGGGAGAACTGCAGATCGATATCCTCGTGAAAAAGCTCAAGGAAAGATACGGTGTCGAGGTCGAACTCGAAAAGCCAGGGATTCCATATCGCGAGACAGTCACCGGAAAGGCAGAGGTTCAGTGTAAATACAAGAAGCAGAGCGGCGGCAGAGGACAGTACGGCGATGTTCATATTCGCATGGCTCCTCTTCCACGTAACGAAGACTTCAAGTTCATCAACTCGATCTCGGGGGGAGTCATCCCGACCAAGTTCATCCCTTCGGTTGAGAAAGGCATCAAAGAGGCAATGAAGGAAGGCCAGCTTTCCGGGCACCCTGTTGTCAATGTCGAAATAGACCTGTTCTATGGCTCGCACCATTCCGTCGACTCGTCCGACCTCGCCTTCAAGATGGCTGGCTCGATGGCTTTTAGGGATGCGTTCATGAAATGCAGTCCGGTTCTCATCGAACCGATCTATAATATCGAAGTGCGCGTCCCAGAGGAATTCACCGGCGATATAATGGGTGATATTTCATCGAGACGCGGCCGTATCGCCGGGATGGACCCCGACGGCGAATCCCAAGTGATCAAAGCGCAGGTACCGCTTGCGGAGTTGTACAAGTACTCGACTCAGATCAAGTCGCTGACACAGGGACGAGGCATCTATTCGAGAGAGTTCTCGCATTACGAGGAAGTTCCTCGAGAGAACATGGAGAAGATCATTGAAGAGTACAAGCGAGAGAAAGAGGCTGAAAAATAGCAGGACGGAATTGATCGTTCTGAAAATCCGATTGATTACATGAATACAAATGCGGCCGAGCCTTATTGCGGGTTCGGCCGTTTTTTCTTATGCTTGAACGGTGCTTCGAGGGCCGTGCCGAAAGTGAAAGCGAATGCAGAACATTTTGCCCCGTTTCTGGTTTACAAAAGAAGGAAAGTTGATATATTCGGTTTGTAAGCCGATGAGCAGCCATTATGCCAGTGACATTTAACATAATACCGGATGAATACAGGTTGGCGACCGATGCCGATCTCACCGAGCGCATCCTTAGCAGGAAGAGTGAACTGGGAGACAAGCTGGTCGTACTGACTCACCACTACCAGCGCAAAGAGATATTCGCGCTTGGAGACTGTGCCGGCGATTCGTACGCTCTGGCCAAGACTGCATCGCAGCACGGTGCAGAGCACATCGTCTTCTGCGGTGTGCATTTTATGGCTGAGTCAGCCGATATTCTGACGAAGCGGTACCAGAAGGTGTACCTCCCGAATCCATTGGCAGGATGTCCTATGGCGGATATGGCCGGAATCGGCGATGTCCTCCACGCATGGGACATTCTAACGAATGCGCTTCCCGGTGCGAAGATCATCCCGATATCATACGTGAATTCCACTGCCGATGTGAAAGCCTTCGTCGGCAAGAACGGCGGTACCACCTGCACATCATCGAGTGCAGTGAAGGCTTTTGAGTGGGGATTCAAGCGGGGCGAGAAGATTTTCTTCTTCCCTGATGAGCATCTCGGCACGAATACATCGAACAAGCACGGAATCCCGAAGGATCAGATTGCAATCTGGGATTACGCGGACCCGAAACTGGGCGGCAATTCAGTCGATGATCTGAAGCGCGCCAGGGCGATCCTCTGGAAGGGCTACTGCCATGTTCACACTACGTTTCGAACGGAGCATATCGAACAGACGCGTAAGCGTTATCCCGGAGTGAAAATTGTGGTGCATCCGGAGTGCCCGGAAGCCGTCGTCAATGCCGCCGATGCCGACGGGTCGACCTCATACATTGTCGATTATGTAACGAAAGCTCCACCTGGCTCGGTCATAGCGATCGGGACAGAAATCAACCTGGTCGACAGACTCGCTCACACATTCCCTGACAAGCAGATATATGAGCTGTCAGGCAACACCTGCGCGATGTGTGTCAACATGTACCGCACCACACTCAACGATCTCGCCTGGTGTCTCGAAAACCTCGAATCTGTTCCCAAAATCGAAGTCCCCGAAGAAATAGCCCGCGACGCCCGCATCGCACTGGAGAGGATGCTGGAAATTCAAGGCTGAACAATTCTAGCCCCCAAGGCAATTGCTCAGTTGTAGGTTAGGTTCCGTAGCTCACAAAGTGAGCGAGAAACCTGACATCCCGGTTGATCAGAAAAGAGTCGGCCTCAATTAAACGGATTCGGGTAGTTTTGTCGTAATCCGAATTCGTCAGGTGGAGGTGGCTGCGGGTCACTCGGCATCAGGCTCGGTCTGTCGCTTTCGCCGTTGACATTTCCGCCACTCGAGCTATCTGCTGAGCTTGGCGCCCACTCGAGTTCTATGAAGTTCTGACCATTAGTGACAATTTCGGTAAACATCAGGGTTGTGCCAGCCAGCGTATCTGTCAGAATGATGTAGACATCGTCAAGCAGGGTGAACGAGTCTATGACAGTCCAATCATCCTGACCCGTTTGGGGTATCTTAGGCAACTCGAAGATATTCGGAAAGAGAAGCGAGTCGCGTGTCTCGAATGAACCATCGGAATCGTTGTAGCCGATTACACTGGCAACGGGATCCTGTCGCCATAGAACCATCCATATCGAGTCACGGTACAGAAGCACTTCAGCATCATCATCGTACGCGCTGTAGACGCATTTGTAAACGCCGTTGGAAATCGGCTCTGCAGGCCCGTTCCATGTGACCGGCCACTCGCCCGCGTAAACAGTGTCGTTAAGGAGTATATCGACTAGCTTGTTCTCCAGATCGAAGATTGCCAGATTTACATGGCAGGCAACGGGGGTGAGATAAGTGACAGTTGTCGCGAAATGAGTTCCTGACAATGCGCTGCCCTGCGCTTCGTCTGTGCCTGCAAAGTGCGGAAGGGATAGCTCGTTCCAAACACTGATACTCAGCCCCGGACGCGGACCGCCGTTCTCATCAACTGCATCGAGATGAAACAGGAACCTGTCATCCTCGGGCGGACCATTCACACTTCCATCTTCACAGGCAATTGCGAATAGCATAATCGCAAAGATCAGTAGAGTGATATGCGTTCTCATTAGTCCTCCTCTGCGCCAACAGGTGTTTCGAACTCTCTTGTGTGATGACAATATACGAGAGATCATCTGTCTGTCAACCGACATTCGTCCGATGTCGACCCTCCGAATCTTGCGCACTCGGTTTAATATCCCGCAGGTCTGTAGTACGTTGGTATACAATGCATTGCGGCGACAGTGCTCCATCTGCGACGAAAAAGGCAGAATCTACGTCAAAGTAGCTAATCCGTCTCTTG
>DAOVLC010000186.1 GCA_030631455.1 Candidatus Zixiibacteriota bacterium | reverse complement strand
GTTGGCTTGTTTTGCGGAGGAATTGATGGACTATTTCACACGGACGAAAATTCGTTCGATTATTCTCGATGAGAAGATCAAGATTGGCGAGAAACCGATTATCCTCGGCTGGGTACGTTCTGTGCGTCAGTCTAAGAATGTGATTTTCGTGGCGGTCAACGATGGCTCCTGTATGGGCACACTGCAGGGTGTCATCAGCGATCCTGATTCGTTTCCTGATCTCGAAAAGTTATCGACCGGCAGCTCGGTGCGAATGGTCGGCGAGTTGGTCGAATCGCAGGGGAAAGGGCAGAAGTATGAGATCACGGTCGAATCGCTGGAGTTGCTCGGAGGGGCTGACGAGTCGTATCCTCTGCAGAAAAAACGCCACAGCTATGAGTTCCTTCGCGAGATTGCCCATCTCCGCCCCCGTACGAACACGTTCGGCGCGGTCAACCGCATTCGCTCCAAGCTTGCGTATGCCATTCACAAGTTCTATCAGGATCGCGGCTTCTATTATATCCATACACCGATTATAACCGCATCGGATGCCGAGGGCGCGGGTGATATGTTCAGAGTCACGACTCTCGATCTCGAAAACCCACCGCGCGTCGACGGCAAGATCGATTTCAACAAAGATTTCTTCTCGACTGCAACATATCTGACCGTGTCAGGACAACTCGACGGCGAGCTTCTCGCTACCGCTCTCGGAGATATCTACACATTCGGGCCGACATTCCGTTCGGAGAAATCGAACACTTCCCGACACGTGTCCGAATTCTGGATGATCGAGCCTGAGATGGCATTCTGCGAACTCGACGAGGATATGCAGCTTGCGGAGGAGTTCTTGAAATACCTGTTCGAATACGCCTTGACGGAATGCGCCGATGATATGGAGTTCTTCGGCAAATGGATCGACAAGACAGTCAGGGAAACTCTCGAAGGCGTCATCAAGTCAGACTTTGAGCGTATCACGTATACCGAGGCGATGGATATCCTCGTAAAATGCGGACAGAAGTTCGAGTTTCCTGTAGGATGGGGAAAGGATCTTCAGTCGGAACATGAGCGCTACCTGACCGAGAAGCACTTCAAGAAGCCGGTAATCGTCTACGACTATCCGCGTGAAATCAAGGCATTCTACATGACGGTCAACGACGACGGCAAAACCGTTCGAGCGATGGATGTGCTCGTACCGAAGATCGGAGAAATCATCGGTGGCAGCGAGCGCGAGCATCGCCACGATGTTCTCAGGGATCGGATCGTAGAGTGTGGGCTTGATCTCGATGACTACGACTGGTACCTCGACATACGCAAATACGGTACCGTTCCGCACGCGGGCTTCGGCCTCGGCTTCGACAGAACGCTGATGTACATCACCGGTATGGCCAATATTCGCGACGTTATCCCGTTCCCGAGAGTGCCAAGGTGGGCGCGATTCTGATCGGGTTTTCGGTATATATACCGACCACTTCTTGATGAGAATCCCGAATTAGCCTGTAAAAATGGGGTCAAAGCGAAAAAAAGTTCCTAAAATGCCCGAAAACACTGTTTTTTTTCTTGCGCCGGAATTTCAAACAATCTATTTTGGACTTTAAATAAGCGGGTTTCAGGCCTGTTGCACATCGGGACACGGCTCGCACAGTTGATTTTAAAGAGAAATTCGTAGGTAAGATTCAGGCTTGTATTACCCATGAACTTTTCTGAGGGATGCTTTAACCATTGGAGGTATTCATGCCAGCAAAGCCACTGACCAAATCACAGCTTGTTACCAAGCTTGCGAAAGACCTTGATATGACAAAGATTCATGTCAATGGTTTTCTTGATCAGTTGCACAAGATCGCCGTGACGGAAACCAAGAAGGCCGGACAGTTCACGCTTCCCGGCTTCGGTAAACTGGTCAAGTCACATCGCAAGGCCCGCATGGGTCGCAACCCACAGACCGGTGAATCGCTCAAGATTCCGGCCAAGACTGTTGTCAAGTTCCGCGTCGCGAAGGCTTGCAAGGACTCGATCATCCCGCCCAAAAGGTAACTAGCGGGCAGAGACTGCACGTGCAGTCTAAGGCAATCAAAGAATGCTGTCGGCATCATACGCCGGCAGCGTTTCTTTTTTGTCTTCAACTGTGATCGTTTAGAGCTTTGCGGTGGAGAATTAGGAGAGAGTATTTTCTCTTTATCGGCGGCGGCAGTCGCTAAATCGTTCCACCTGCGGCAAACTTGTCAAGCGGTAAATCGTCATCGACAAAAGAAATAGTAGTTGCAAAAAGCGTGTTTGACTCGTATGTTATAAATGAACTGGAGAGAGAGGCGATCGTTTGAAAACCTAACACCTTTTCAATGAAGGTCGCTCCCTGATGGTTGAACCTGACGCCGTGACCTCCTTCGGGAGTAGCGTTAACTAAAGCCCTCGGTGGCTGTAAAAATCCTTTACCGTGTGTCGTGATGGAGTTTTCCAAACGAGCACATAGGCCCTCTCTCCTGTTTTTTTATTGTCAGTTCAACAGCCAAACTTTACGAGTTCTCTGACCGACTCTTCACGAAATCGTCGATCTCTTCCATGAGTCTTCTCTCGAATTCGTCGGGGGGAAGGGTAGCGATAGATTTTCCATCTCTGCTCAGAATCAGCTTTTTCTTTCCGCCGATGACGCCTATGTCTGCTCCTGCAACCTCACCCGGTCCGTTGACTGTGCAACCCATCACAGCGATTGTCATCGGTGTCTTGATTCTTGCGGTAGCTTTCTCCACGCGCTCGACGAGTCCCAGAAGATCGACCTCGACTCTCCCGCACGTTGGGCAGGAGATAATCTTCACACCTTCTTTGCGGATACCGAGCGAGCGAAGCAACTCTTTGGCGGCTTTGATTTCCTCGATAGGATCACCCGACAGCGAGATGCGAATCGTATCGCCGACACCCTCGCGCAGCAGCGGAGCAAGCGCGACCGTCGATCTGACAGCCCCGAGAAGCGGCGGGCCGGCTTCGGTAAGGCCGAGATGAATCGGATAGTCGCATTCAGCTGCAAGCTTCGTATTCGACTCAATCAGTCCATCAGGATCGGTAGATTTAATCGATACCACGATGTCATGAAAGTCCCGCCCTTCGAAGAACTGTATCCATCTCAGCGCCGACATCACCAGCGCTTCAGGGTTATCACGCCCATACTCCATGACAAGATCCTTTTCGAGCGAGCCGTGATTGACGCCGATTCGAATCGGGACGCCTGCTGATCTTGCCTTCGCGATCACAGCCTCGACCCTGTCGGCATCACCGATATTGCCCGGATTGATCCTGATCTTGTCGGCACCGGAGTCTATTGACATGATCGCCAACTCGTGTTTGAAATGGATATCGGCCACCAAAGGAATCGTGATTTTCTTCCTTATATGATGTAATGCGTGTGCCGCCGCCTTATCTGGCACAGCTACTCTTATTATTTCACAGCCGAACTCCGTCAGTTCATCGATCTGCCCGACGGTGCTGTCCACATCACGCGTATCGGTTGTAGTCATCGACTGGATAGCGATTGGATGAAACGCGCCAATCTTAACTCCGCCGATATTCACTTCGCGGCTGATCCGCCTCTTCAATTCTGGTCGGTTCACTGTTTTCCAGCTTCCGTTGCGATTCTCGTGAACTCGGGATGCGATGTGACAAGATCTACATCGAATAGACTGCAAAATCTCTTGATAACGGCCGCGATCAATGAATCCGGGGAACTCGTGCCGGCAGTCAGACCGACCACGCTGACACCTTCGAGTTGTGCGGTGTCGATTTGGTCGGGGCTTTCGATCAACATCGAGCGACCGCAGATGCCCTCGGTTATTTCTTTCAATCTCATTGAATTCGCAGACGAAGCGGAGCCGACCACATATACGAATTCACATCGTCGCGCAAGCTCAATCGCCGCCTCCTGCCGCTGCCTTGTCGGGTTGCAGATCGTTTCATGTATTTCGATAGTGGGGAATCTGTTCCTGAGGACATCACTTAGCTTCGCGAAGTCATCGACATTCTGGGTCGTTTGTGAGATCAATGCGCATCGATCCGGAATCGTCTTCGGCAGATCTGAGGCGCTCGTAATCAGAGTCATCATGCGGCTGTCGCCATGTCCGAAAATGCCTCGTATTTCGTCATGATCCGGGTCACCGAAAACAAGAATGTGATAGCCGCTGTCGATAAGTTTCTCGACAAGCTCATGCACTTTGGTAACGAGTGGGCAGGTCGTGTCGATAACATCGAGTCCACGTGCGCTCGCCTGTTCCAGAGTTTTGCGCGGAACTCCGTGAGCCGACAGAATCAATTTGCCCGGCGAGACATCTTCCATGTCAAACGTCTGCCCGATGCCTGCCTTGCTGAGGCTGTCAATCACATCGCGATTGTGAACAAGCTCGTTAAGTATAGTGACGTTACCGTCAGATTGTTGTCTGACAGACAACGCCATGTCGATAGATCTGCGCACACCCATACAGAATCCGAGTTCACGCGCGACTATTAGTTTGATCTTTGCAGTCAAATATCACTCCCGGCAATCATGAGCAATCATCCGCTCCTAACATATAATATACACGCCGAAAGTCCAAGTAGTTGAAAGGGGGGGGCATGTTTCGCAGGTTATCTCTGTGGCAGATCCCATCTTGGGTTACGACAGTGCTTTCCAGACGAAACCGTCCGCTTCCTTGAGGAGCTTTTTCGCTTCTGT
>DAOVLC010000329.1 GCA_030631455.1 Candidatus Zixiibacteriota bacterium | reverse complement strand
CGGTGCGATCTTTTGTAGGTAAGCTTCGAGCTGGTCACATGCCCTGGTCGGGTCCATGTGAGGTACGAGTCGCATCGTGATCTTGCATCCGGCCCAGGACGGGATGATCGTCTTCTGACCTTCGTCCATATACCCGCCAAATATGCCATTGCAGTCGAGTGTCGGGCGCGCCCATTTGCGTTCGAGAGTCGAGTAACCCTTCTCACCGAGAAGCGCATCGACCCCAAGATTCTCCATGTACTCTTTTTCGTCGAACGGGAGCCTCGCGAATTCCTCCTTCTCCCAACTTTCGATATCAGCGACATCATCATAGAAGCCATC
The DNA here is from genome assembly GCA_030631455.1 of Candidatus Zixiibacteriota bacterium. Lineage (GTDB taxonomy): Bacteria > Zixibacteria > MSB-5A5 > JAABVY01 > JAHJOQ01 > DAOVLC01. The sequence goes on along the minus strand of DAOVLC010000329.1, from coordinate 2,941 downwards.
TATCGTCACGCGTCTGTCATCGTCGTGCAGCTGAGACACGAGCGAGCAGAGGATATTCACTGGGTTCGCGACCGCGCCTCCGTATGACCCGGAATGGAGATCGCGATTGGGACCGATCACCTTCACCTCGCATGCGGCGATTCCGCGCAGCCCGTAGGTCAGCGCCGGTTGATCTTTTCCGAACTGAGCGGTATCGGATATGATCGCAAGATCGCTTTTGAGCATCGCCTTGTTGGCTTCGAGAAACTGGTCGAGGTGCTCGGATGCCGTCTCCTCTTCCCCTTCGAAGACGATCTTCACGTTGATCGGAATCTCTCCCCCGTTCTTCAGGAATGCCTCGAACGCGTGGACATGCGCCATCATCTGACCTTTGTCGTCGGCAGCGCCGCGGGCGTAAATGATGCCGTCCTTGACCACCGGCTCGAATGGCGGGGATTTCCACAGATCGAGCGGATCGACAGGCTGAACATCGTAGTGGCCATAGACTAGGGCGGTCGGCTTGCCCTCGGCCTTCAGATATTCCGCATATAGAATCGGATGGCCGTCGGTTTCGTAAATCTTCGGTTCGAGACCGAGACCGACCAGATAGTCCCTGACAAACTCGCACGCTTTTCGCACATCGCCGCTGCGTTCCGGCTGTGCCGAGATCGAAGGTATTTTCAGGAATTCAATCAGAGTATCATCAAACCGTTTAAGATTCTGATCAACGTACTTTTCGTATTTGTCCATTTCAACTCCTTATCTTGAGAGCCTACACTAAGGAAAATACTCGGCTCTGTCAATCGCTTTTTGCGAGTGTGATCTCGGTAGGGCAGAAACCGCCCTTCGAGGACTCAGGACATCCCTTCGAAAACTCAGGATCTCCCTTCGCGAGTTCAGGACAGGCGGTGGGGTATCCGGGATTGTCAAAAGTCTCCGACTTTTGACCTACTCACTAATGGGGATACGGTGGAGTTACTACGGTGTGGCGGCTATCAAGCGGTGGTTATTCTTCCATATCACCGTACTCGATACCCATATGATCGAGACATTCCAGATTCTTCAGCAGTCTCTTGTAGAATTCATAGTAGTTCTTCTCTGAAGCGGGTGTCCAGACATTTTCAGCTACTGCGGCAATACGTGGAAAGACTTTGTCGGCAAGATCACTCTCCGTCACCACGAATTCAGTCCATATGGCAGTTTCGGCTCCGAGTATGTGTTCAACGTATGCCGGATCTGTTCCGCCGGTGATATCGTAATCGTACATGTGCGAGAGTTTACAAGACAGTTTGTCGAGATACAGAATCCCGAAGTAAGTATTTACCACATCAAAACCTTGCTCAGCTAACGTCGCGATATCATCACCAAGCAACCACCACTGACATTGAGAGCCCGGTGGCATATCTGCTTGACAAACACCTCCTTCAGACCAACCGCTCGTCTTTCGGTTGTGGGTGTCGTATAGATACCAGGAAATCTCCCTCATGAACCATTCCTGCAGCGCGTCCTCATCGGCGAGACCGAAATCAACCATGCGTTGCTGACAATGAGGACAGTTTTCCCAGCGGTGTTTTGGCACCTCATCGCCGCCAATGTGGATTATGTCAGATGGAAATGTGCCAACAATGTCATCGAGAACAGCCTTGATGAAACTAAGCGTGGTATCCTGGCCCGGGCATAAGACTGTATTATAGACACCCCAGATTTCGGGTATTTCCAGATTCTCTTCAGGCGGATAGCACATAATCCAAGGATACGACACAACAGCCGCAGTCGAATGTCCCGGCATCTCAATCTCCGGTATAACATCGATGTATCTCGCAGCCGCGTATTCGACGACCTCCTGCATCTCCGCAGTCGTGTAATATCCTCCATAGTTGTCATCGCCGCGCCATGATCCGATTTCGTTTAGCAAAGGATACGAAGCTATCTCCGCCCTCCAGCCCTGGTCGTCGGTCAAATGCCAGTGGAAAATGTTCATTTTGTAGTACGCGAGCATATCTATATACTCTTTCACCGTTTCTGCGGTGAAGAAGTGGCGCACGACATCGATGAGAAAACCTCGCCATTCGAAGCTGGGATAGTCGAGTATGTATCCACCCGGCATGGTCCATGGGCCTTCACTCACTGTGGCACCCTCTATTTCACTGGGGAAAAGCTGCCGGATGGTCTGAATGCCTCTGAACAATCCTTCTTCCCGGTATGCTTCCAGGGTCACAAGATCTGCTGTTATCGTCAGTTCGTACCCTTCGTCTCCCAAGGCAGACTTAGCACTACTTGTACTGAGGAAGATGCCGCTCGAAGGTGTCCTCGACGTGGCACATACTTCAATACCGTATGCAGTGGAAGGATTGAGTTTGTCGGCCAGGTACTGGCCAATCGTCGCCTCTTCAGAGGGCTCCGCATGAACCCAAACCGTGTCACCTACAGTCAGTGTAAACTCTTCGTCAGAGCATGCGCTGAATACCGGTCTGGGGATGATCGGGCCCAGGGAAACCGGAGGCGGTCCCTCAGCGAAGATATATGTGATTAGATAGATAATATCATCTATGTCGATCCCATCGCTACCGTCCGGGTCACCGGCCCGAAGCGGGGCGGGAGGCGGCCCCTGGCTAAAGACATAGCTTATGAGATAGGTAACATCATCAATATCGATCTTACCGCTTGCGTTTGCGTCACCCATTATGGCGTAACCTTCCGGAAGATCGATTTCCAGCGCCATTGATTCATCTGCCATTGGGGGGAGCAGGATAAGTCCCCAGCATGCCAATACGACAAGTAGCGCTTTACAATATCTAACAGGGCTAAAACTCGAAAGGCGTGCAGTAAGCATGTGAACCTTTCTCGTACTCACTTCGAAGATCACTCCCGGCAGACCGCGTGGGTTGCACCTGCCACAAGAATGAAACCGCGTTTGCAGATTGAACCCTCAAAGGGCCCCGAGTAAGTACCTCTAATATTG
>DAOVLC010000200.1 GCA_030631455.1 Candidatus Zixiibacteriota bacterium | reverse complement strand
TGCGGAACATGATGACGCCCTGGCCGCACGAGTGAAACGCGAAGTGCGCAACAAACTCACTACTGGCCTCAAAAACCCACGCCGGAAATAGATCATGCAACCGGTGACCCGACGACACGTTGAATCATTGACATTACACCTGCTTGACCACTATATTCCTACCAGAAGAAGACAATCGCATGCACCTGGAGGTGACGAATGACAGATGAAGTGAAGGAGTTGTGGCCAGAACTTGAGTGGATAAAGGACGAAGATTTGCGGCGGAAGACCGCCGAGACGTGGGCGTTGGCGTTGTCGGAAAGCCCGCTCACAGTCGATGACCTTAACGAGATACCGTTTACGCTGCTGGTCAAGGACTGCCGCGTTACATTCATGGAGCACAAGCGGTCGGTGGTGCATATCGCCTACATGTCCGCAAAGACGATGCAGAAGTTCTTCGGGGACAATCTGCCGGTCGATCTGGACGTGGTCGTTGCTGGTGCGATCCTGTGCGATGTCGGCAAGCTCCTCGAATACGAAAAGGTCGACGGCAAGGCGGTAGTGAGTCAATTCGGCAGATATGTGCGGCATCCGTTTTCCGGGGTAGGTCTCGCAATGAAGTGCGGTGTGCCGGACGCGGTATGTCATATCATAGCTGCTCACGCGGGCGAGGGCGATCATGTCAAACGGACGACAGAGGCATACATCGTCCACCACGCCGACTTCATGACATTTCTGCCATTCAAGAATCAATGATCTCTAGGGAGATTCAAAATGCCGTACAAATTCAGTAAGTGCATTGCATTCCATACAACCGACTACGAGCGAGCCATCGAGTTCTATCAGAAAGTATTCGGCTTTGCCATTGTCGAAAGGCACGAAGGCTATGTCGAAGTGGAAGCCGAGCAGAATCGCTTGTTCCTGGCGAAGAGTGACACCCCCGGAAAAGTACATGAGTTGATAGTACCTGATCTCGAAGCCGCGAGGGATGAACTGGTTGCCAACGGCTGCGAGGTGGTAAGATGGGAAGGCAAAGGCAAGGACTGCTACATCCGCGACCCATTCGGATTCATGTTCAATCTCTGGGAAAATGCGGAAGTTTTTGAGAACAAGGGAAACGAAGTCCTATAGTGAAGACTTTTCTCGGCAAGCTAACGTTGTCATTTCCGCGCAAGGGCTTTTTGACTAACCTTGGCTGTTATCTGAGGTGAACATCATGTGCGGTTGATTTGTAGAGACTGTTAATGCCGAAGTTGCGACGGGGATCATTGCCATCGATAGTCTTAGTCGCGCGGTTTGCAGCGTTGTGTTTCCGGGGCGAGAACCACGTATGAATGAGGATAATGAAATGGAAAAAACTATCTCACGAAGATTTGCGGAGTTTGTTTACGAACTCAAGTTTGAGGATATCGACTCGGAGTCTATCCGTCATGCCAAACGATTCCTGTTCGATACACTCGGCTGTGCTCTCGGCGGTCATCGCGCTGACGACTGCAAGATATCGCTCGGTGTGATCGAGAGCATGGGCGGTAATCCCGAATCGACCATCATCGCTACCGGTTTCAAAACCAATGCCTACATGGCATCGCTCGCAAATGCGTTGATGGTAAGGGTGATGGATTACAATGATATTTACTGGAAAGAGGACCCGTCGCATCCGTCGGATATCATACCGGCCGCTCTTTCGGTTGGCGAGCGCGAGGGGAAGTCGGGCAAAGACCTGCTGCTCGGGATAATTATCGGGCATGAACTGGAGATGCGACTCTGCGAATATGTCACTCCCGGTATTCGTGAGCGGGGATGGCATCACGCGACTCTGACTCAGTTCGTTTCGCCGCTTGTCGCCGGTAAGATGTTGGGGCTGAGTGTCGAGCAGTTGACAAACGCTGTCGGTATTTCCGGCTGCCATAATTTAACACTCGGTGCAGTAGCCGCAGGCAAGCTCACGATGATGAAGAACACTGTCGATCCGATGGCGACACAGGCAGGTGTCCTTGCGGCACTGCTCGCGAAGGATGGATACATCGGCACTGAGGCGATATTCGAGGGCAAAGAAGGATTCTGTCAGCAGATGGGGGAGGGCTATAAGACGGAAGCACTTTTCGATGGTTTAGGTAAGGAATTCAAGATCAAAGATTGCTCGTTCAAGGCATTCCCGACCGAATTCCTGACCCAATCGCCCGTTACCGCTGCTCTCAAGCTGATCAAGACGCATGATATCAAATGGGAAGAGGTCGAGAAAGTGACCGTTCACACGATTGCGAGAGCAGTTGATATCCTTGCCGATCCGACGAAATACCATCCGACTTCGAAAGAGACGGCTGACCATTCGATGCCGTACTGTGTCGGTGCGGCTATAATGGATCGTATGGTGACGCCTCTCCAGTTTAAGCATGAGCGGATCGCCGATCCCAAGCTGATCGATCTGATTCAGAAGATCAAAGTAGTCGCGGATGAAAAACTGGAAGCCGAATTCCCTGAACTTCAACCATCGGTGGTCGACATAAAACTGGAATCAGGCGAGGTTCATACGCAGAGGGTCGACTATGCGAAGGGCGATCCACGCGAGACTATGACTGATGAGGATTTGAACGATAAGTTCTATGGTCTGACTGCTGATTTCATGACCGACGAAAGGCGGGGACAGATTCGCGAGATGGTCTTCGGACTGGAGAATGTCGCTGCGATAGAGGAACTTATGAAGATTCTCGTTGTATAAAGAATCGGGAGGGGCTGAACTAATCTCGGACGGTCCGCTTATGGAATGAGCGGGCCGTTCTTTTATTGCCTTCAATCAAACAGGTATGATGCAACTGTCCGGCCTGCTCTCTTGTAGGCATCACCTTCTCCCAACAGAGTCAGGACTCTCGCAGCTTTTGATCTTACCGTTTCAGTATATTTGAGGTTGTCGAGAAAACGCATAACTTCAGAAGCGATTCTCTTCGAGTTGACATCGGACTGTATCAATTCAGGATAAATCGACTCGCCGGCAATGATATTAGCCATTGCGATATTGTTTACACTTATGACCCGTTTCGCTATCATATATGTCAGCCGGTTTGTGCGATAGAGCACAATCGAAGGCGACTTGCAGATGGCCGCCTCGACCGTGGCTGTACCCGATGTCACTAGAGTGAGATCAGCGGCTGCAAGCAGATCATACATATTGCCATTGAATATCTCCGCGTCCACGCCTGCATCACAAATCATCCGTGCAAACATATCATTCTGAGACCGATCCACCGGCCTGCACATGATCTTGAGATTGCTGAGATTTTCTCCGACAACTTTTGTGGCAGACAGTACGACAGGAAGAATCGCGCCGATTTCCTGAATACGTGAGCCGGGGAGGACGGCGATCAGCTTTTCGCTGTCGCCCACTCCGGCAGACGCGCGAAACGCACCGGGTTCGGTCTCAGGTTTCGCAAGGTCGACCAGCGGATGCCCGCAGAACTCTACCTCGAGGCCATGTTCTGAGAAGAATTCCGGCTCGAACGGCAGAATCGAGATGAACTTCGCATTCCACCTCTTCATCTTCTCGATCCGGCTCCGGTGCCACGCCCAGACCTGCGGAAGGATGTAGTAGACAAACGGGATACCGAGCCGGTTGAGTCGCTCGGCAAACTTGAAATTCATCCCCGGATAATCAATAAGTATTGCTGCATCGGGTTTGTCTTTGTCGAAGCGGTTCGAAACAGTCTTGAGTACGCGGCGAAAGAAAGGCAGCTTGCAAACAACTTCCGTAAATCCCATTGTTGACAAGTCGGAAATGTCGTACAACGTCTCGACACCCTCCGACCTCATTCTGCTTCCACCCAGTCCCCAGAGACTGATATCAGGATGCAGCTTCCTGAGTTCAGCGATAAGACCCGCAGCATGCATATCGCCTGAGGCTTCACCCGCGGATATGAAAATCTTCTTTGTCACTTGAGATGGGCACGGAGGTTATCGAGACCTACCTGTGCTATATTTTCGATCTCAGACGCGATTCGCAATGCCTCGCATGCCTCTTCGCCGGTGATCGGCACAGGCTCTCCAGTCTCGATTGATTCTATAAACGATGCGAGTTCAGCAGTAAGCATATCGTAGCCTTTGATTGCAAGCTTGTCATATACGATTTTCTTTCCGGTATCGCCGAATGGCATGCTGAACGAGCCACTGCCGGATTGGGCAGTGTCATCCTTGTCGACCAATTGATATATCTCAGCCGATGGTTTCCCCAGATCGAATGAGATATAACCGTTGGGCTGGAATATCCGCAGTTTACGCATAGCGTTAGGCGAGATTCTGGAGGCGGTAAGATTCGCGGTGCAGCCTGATGCGAACGTGAGACGGGCATTCGCGATATCCATCTTGTCGGACACGACCGCCGCTGCTGATGCCTGGATATCGGTCACTTGCGAACCGGTCAGGTGCAGACAGAGATCGATATCATGTATCATCAGATCGAAAATGACTGCGACATCGAGCCCTCTCGGGTTGAATGGCGCAAGACGGTGCGCTTCGATGAAGCTCGGATAGGTGATGCGGTCCTTGAGTGATTTCAAGGCCGGATTGAACCGCTCGATGTGGCCGACCATCAGCTTGAGTCCGGACGAAT